>NZ_JACVJJ010000060.1:0-16805 GCF_015711935.1 Candidatus Solincola tengchongensis | reverse complement strand
GACCGGAAGCTCTGCTGCGTGCACGCGATGAGAGGAGCCAGGACGAAGGTGAGGCGCTCCGACTGCTCCGAGGTGCTTTCCGGCCTCAAAGCCATCTATCGGGCCGCAGACAGAAAGGAAGCGGAGATCGCCCTTTCCTCCTTCGAGGAACGTTGGAAGAAGCGCTACCCACAACTGGTCCGCTACTGGCGGGAGAACTTCCCTCATCTAACCGTGTTCTTGAAATACCCGGAGCAGGTACGCCCTTACATCTATACCACCAACCAGCTGGAGAGGATCAACAAAAAGATAAAGCGGCGGACCAAGACCATCGAGGCCTTCTCCTCGGAGGAGAGCCTCCTATCCGTGCTCTATCTCGTTCTTAAGTTCGAGAACGAGAAGCTCGCTCAGAGACGGCTTCGGGGGTTCAACAACTTGGTGTCGTCAGAGGAAGGCTAGATCTATGGACACAAATTTCTTGACGCTATCAAAATCGATCTTTCCCTAAGTTCGTAAATATGCAGAATATAAGCGAAAAAATGCAAATATAACAAGATTAGATAAAATAAGGCAAAAAATGTTGCACACTCCACGAGAGAGATTTCTAATCCCTGTGTCGGGAGTTCGATTCTCCCCAGGGGCTCCATTGAAATATCGGTTTGGAGGCCCTGGGCGGGGCCTGTTTTCTTAACCCGGGGTTCCGGGAAAGCGAACGCCGCAGACAGCAGCGTATAGCCACAGGTAAGACCAACACACGTGGTCGAGCCTTGTCCTTTTCGCCGGGTTGTTTTGGGGTAGAGAAAGTCTTCGGTTAGTGCATTTTCCCCTAAGGCGCGATAAAGACATCCTCATCGGAGAGCGGTAAATTTCTCATCCTTGCGGTGAGTTGACCGATGGATTCTACGGGAAACGGCAAAACCACCGGTGCACATGAAAACCCGACATGTTTAATCACGTGTTGTGTAAAAACAGGTGGGCTTGGAGCCAATCTCCACGTCTTTTGTTGACAGCGGGTCGGAATAGGAATATGGATGACCGTATGGCGCGTATAAGGCTTCAAGCCGGGAGGGTCTTTTCGGGGAGGGAGGAATAATGGGATCCAACCCTGTGGTCGTGGTGGGTGCGGGCTGCGCCGGGCTGTCCGCCACCTATACACTCAAGAAAGCCGGGGTGGATGTCCTGGCCCTGGAGGCCGCCGACCGTCCCGGCGGCAGATGCTGGAGCATGAAAAAGGACGGTTTCCTGCTCCCCATCGGAGCCGGTTTCACGGAGATGAGGTGGGCCACCACCACCCAGAGGCTCATCAGGGAGCTGGGCTTGTCGAGTCAGGCCCACCTCGCCGAAAGCCTCCGGGTGGCCTTCTGGAGGGATGGGAAGAGATATTACCTGTTAAAGGGCACTCCCGGGATGATGGTCAAATCCTTCCCGGAAATCCTCCGTTTCCGGGGCTGGCCGCTCAAGGCCTATCCCCAGTTCTTGAGGCTGGTGCTTTCCATGTACAGTTACATGCGCAGGCTCGACCCGCAAGCCAGGGATTTCGAACCCCTGCTGGAGCTGGGGGGCGTGAGCTGCGCCGAGTTCGCGCTGGAGCACGGCGGTCGTGAGATCCTGGATTATTTCATCTCACCGCTCTTGGGCACCATGGTCTTGGCCCGTCCCGAGGAGGTCACCATCGCCCATCTCATCGCCCTGGGGTTCCTCATGGGCGGGATATGCCTCATGGAGAACACCATGGGGTCGATAAACCAGGCATTGTACGAAAGGGTCAAGGATAACGTCCGCCTGTCCACCCCGGTCACGCGGGTGGTCGTCGAGAACAGGCGGGTGAGGGGCGTGGAGACCGCGGAGGGGTTCATCGAGACGGCCGCGTGATCTGCGCCACCGATGCCGTCGTGGCGCGACGAATCATGCCCGATTTGCCCGACACCATTCGCAAACCCCTGGAGACCTGCAGTTACAGCTCGACATACAGTTATATCTTCGGCCTGGAGCGTAAGATAACCCCCGAATACCTGGTGGCCACCTTCATCCCGGGGCACGAGAGATCCATCCTGACCGCCATTTTCGAGACCGCCGGCGGACCCATGAGGACGGCGCCGGAGGGTGCGGGTCTCATGTACTGCTTCACGGCCGGTTGGCACGACGGGGAATTGGGCGAGCTCTCGGAGGGAGAACGCCGCCGGCGGGTCATCCGGGAGGTCCAGAAATACTGGCCGGAATTCCCCGACGAACCTTTGTTCACCGAGTGCATACGGTACGACCGGGCCATCAACCTGGAGTCCCCCGGCCAGTTCCCTGCCATTCACCATCTCATGCGCCATCATTACCGGGATGTGAAGGGCCTCTATCTAGCCGGAGAGTACCTGTTCCTCATCGCCTGCACGGAGGGCGCCTTTTCCACCGGCGAGCAAGCGGCTCGCATGGTTTTGGAGGACCTGTGAGACCGGCTTGGCCTCGGTTGGGAGAATCATCCCCGTCCCGGATGACGGTGGGGGCCCGAGAAACAGGTGAAGAAGGATGGTGTAGAATCTTCTCCAGCGGACCGAACGCGAGGTAACGGCATCGGAGGATTGATATGAGTGCCGATCCCAAAGTCGAGCTATTGAGGCTGAGACCCCATCACATGTTCTGCAGCCGCTTTCTGCCCCTGGACGACCTGGGAAGGGGGACCGCCTTCGGCGCCGCAGTGCAGAAGGTCAGGAAACTGGCCGAGGACGACGCCGAGACCAGGGTGGTGGTGACGGAGGGGCCGGACCAGCTGTGCGTGCACTGCACGGAGTACAGGAACGGACGTTGCGAGAGCCAGCTCGGGGACGAGGAGAAGGTCAGGAAATGGGACGCGAGGATCCTCGAGGGGCTGGGAGTCTCTTACGGCGATGAGATGAAGGTCGCGGACCTCATGAGGTTGATCCGCGAGAAAGCGCCCCTCGACTTCTGCCTCACCCGCTGCCCCTGGAAAGCTTTCTGCGCGGCGGTGGGCCCCGAGGCCTCCACTTCTCGAGGGCTGGAGTAAGTCTTCCACTGGCTTTTTCAATATGTGGCCATAAAAATGCGTCTAATGCGGTTGAAGCACATTGAATGAGGTGGATTTTTTCGCTCTTTTCCGGCCCGTGGTCCCAAGAAAGCCTTTATTCGATCGAGACCCACGGGATGGAGTGGATACTTATTTCTTCTCCACCCCTGGGCTCAAGGAAGCAGTTCGATTATCGTTTGGGCGAATTGCCCGGCGGACTCCGGGCCGTCTCCGGTTACCAGCCTGCCGTCGATCTCCACCCCAACTCCCGTGTACGTGGCTCCGCCCTCCGTGAGCTCACGGGAAGCGGAAGGGTAGACCGTGGCGCGCTTGCCGTCCAGCAGTCCGGCCCGGGCCAGGATCACCGGGGCCAGGCAGATGGCCGCCAGCACTTTTCCCCGCTCCGCTGCTTCCCTGGCCAGTCGATGGGCATCTGCGTTCCCGTAGAGGGAAGGGGTTCCTTCGCCGCCGATGAATACCACCGCGGCGTAGTCCGCCGCGACGGCTTCAGCCAGGGAAAGGTCCACGTCCACGAAGGCACCGGACGTCCCCGTGGCTTTGCCCCTCTGGAGGGAGGCCGTCACCACTTCGTAACCGGCGGCGGTGAGGGCTTTGCGCACGGCGTCGTACTCGATGTCCTGAAAACCCCGTTGGGCGATGGCCAGGAGCACCTTCCCCTTGACTGCGCCCTCTTCGCCCGCCGCTCCTTCTCCCGTTTCCACCCGGGCGGGGCCCTCCTCATCGGTGGCCTTCAGGCTCCCGCCTCCCCGGCAGGAAAGGACGGCGAGGGAGAGCGCCACGGCCAGCAGGATAAAGAGCAGGGATTTGACCTTGGTGGACATTTCCAACTCCTTCCATATCCGTATGTTTGTTCTGGCCATCGTCAGGCCTCGATGTGGGCTTTGAGCAAGCGGATCTCTCGCGCACCGTGTAACGCACTTGATTGCAGGCCTGCGGATACCATGAGATAGATTCCTAAGAAGGCACGAACGGGTCCTGGCCCTTTCCTCCATAAGAGGTGCCGCAGTTTCTGCAATACCACTTGTGGTCCCTTTCATCTCCGTAACACAGACAGCCTCCGAGCAAGATCATCCCCTCCTCCGCGCGCCTTTCGGCTTCTCTTGTCGGATAACCGTACACTATAGGCATGGAATCCGACGAACCGCAGTTGGGGCAGACGCGTTCTTTTTCATGCCCCACCTCCCGTTTCGTTTATGCGAGCACTTTCGCAGACGTCGTCGATGCCAATTCCCGTCGGTCGGAATATCCTCGATCGGAAGTCTCAACATCCTCCTATGAAGTATCCGCACGTTCGCGTCTCCGAGGAATACCGGAGCCATCCGGCGGCCATCTTTGTCAAGCTCTTAGCGCGCCCACTCCGGCTGTTACTGTTGCCCCAAAGGTGGATTCCATTGTCCATCCGAGTGCCTCTTTTCTTTATCTTTTATTATATTCCCCGATGATGCCGCTCGGCTTTTTCCCGTTCCGCCGGGCGACAAGGTACGGTTGCCGCCCGGGAAAGCCGGGCACATCATCCCGCGTGGACGTCGGTGAGCGGTCATCCGATGGCCGATGGGCCGCGGTTACGTCCTCACCCCCGGAGTCGCCGTTCCTCGCGGGAAGTGGCGGCATTCCCTCCGGCGCCTCCCCTCTGGAAACCACGCTTTCCTCTTGAAGTGATCCATCGCATGAGGCCGGCCTGCGTCCTTTAAAGGATTGCGGTAGGGGTGGCGATAAGATAATCGTCTCGGTTCATGGCGCAAGATCGTAGGGCATCGTGGCGAGATGTGCCGCGGTTGGCTCGAGAGAAGGAGATGGACAATGCCCAGGATAAACGAAGAGGACATGCGGGAGAAGGTCACCCCTTTCCTGGAACCGGGGGAGCAGGTGGTGACCATGGGATGGGCCTCGGAGAAGGGCTTCAAATATTACTATGTGGCCCTCACCGACCGGCGGCTGCTGCTGGTGAGGCTTTCCGCGATGAACAAGGTCAAGGGCGAGGAATCAATCCCCCTCACGGAGCTGGAGGCGGCCTCGGTGCACAAGGGGTACAAGTACGCTCCTCTGGACATGAAACTCCTATCCAGCCTGGCGGAGACCTCCCTCTACATCCGGACCAGGGACGGGAAGAAGCGCGCCCTCAGGTTCCCGCTCATCGCCGGGCTGAAGAACAAGGAGGTACCGGTCCAGATAATGGAAACCCTCAAGCTTCCCGGTTGATCGCGGGGGGCTTTCGCCGAGGTTGCCAACCGTCGTTTTTATAAGCGCGAGGAGGGAAAGACGGGCTTTCCCTCCTCGAGTCCATGTAACCCGGGACTCCTCGAGTCGACAGAACCCGGACGGTTCAAATCCCCAGTTTTTTCCGCATGGCCTCGATGTGGGAGAGCATCCCCTCCGCCGCCTCCACCGGGTCCTTCTCCAGATGGAGCTGGCCGCCGGTGAGGTCACGGCATCCGGAGGTGAGGAGCTCGACCAGCTTCGGCCCCCCGGTCACCGTGGGCACCGGGTTCACGTAGGTGTAGAGTCCCAGGGCCAGGGCGAAGATGGCGTCGATGGTGGCCTTCTGCTCCATGTATTCGGGCGCGGCGGCCACCACTGGGAGGTCGGGGATGGGGACCCCACCCAAAGCGGAGGACACGGCGGCCAGGAGGTCCGCCAGCCGGCCAGTGTCCGTGCAGGTCCCGTAGCTCAGGACCGGTGGCACTCCCAGCCTGGCGCACAGGGCCTTGAGGCCCGGGCCGGCGAGCTCCGCGGCCTCCGGCAGGCACAGCCCGGCAACCTGCATGGCCGCGTTGCCGCAGCCCATGGAGAGGACGAGGATGTCCCTCTTGATGAGCTCCCTGGCCACGGCCACGCTGTGCACGTCCTGCCCGCTGTCCCGCAGGTTGGTGCAGGAGACCAGCCCGGCCACCCCCCTGATGGTCCCCTCCTTGAGGGCCTCGAGCAACGGGTCCAGGGTGCCTCCCAGCGCTTCCAGGATGCTCTCCGTGGAGAAGCCCACCACCGCCTCGCCCACCGGTTGCCCGGTGAAGGTCTCCACCGCTCCACGGCGTACCTTGAAGTTCTCGATGGCCATCTCCAGGAGGCGCGCCGCCTGCTCCTCCGCCTTCTCGGGCTCGTAGTCCAGCCGCTCCTCTATCCCCTCGAAGGCCACCAGGTCGCTCACCGGGATGAGTTTGAAGCGGTAGCGCTCGGCATAGATGGGGTCGATGGGCATGGAGCAGTTCATGTCCGCGGCGAAGAGGTCCACGCAACCCGAGGAGAGCACCGCTTCCTGCATTATCCAGTTGCCGGTGAAACCGTGGAAGGCCTCATCCATGGACCAGCGCTGGATCATCTCCTGGCCGGTCTCGATGCTGGCGATGACCCGCAGGCCCTTCGCGCCCGCGGCACGCGCCTTCTCCTGCCATTCCGGGCGGCGGGCCAGCTGGACCATGGCGAATCCAAGAAACGGCTCGTGCCCGTTGGGAAGGGCGTTCACGTAGTCCGGGTCCAGCACACCAAGGTTGACCCGCATGGGGTGGGGGCGGGGAATGCCGAAGAGCACGTCCTGACAGTACTCGTTGACCAGCTGGCTCTGGTAGGCCATGGCTATGCCCATGCGCATGGCTTTGAGGGCCAGGCTGGCGTAATAGCCGTCCACGTTTGTCAGACAGGAACTGGTAACCCGCATCATCTCCCCGTATATGCCGCCGGGGAAGATGCCCAGTTTTTTCCATGCCTCTCTGCGCTCCTCCGGGGCCATGGCCTCCACGACGAGGCTGGGCTGGTCCGCCTTGCGGTTGAAATCCGCCTCGCAGAAATCGCAGAGGCGCAAGGCAATCTCGGCGTCGCTCCCGGAGAGGTCCAATCCCAGGCGGGAGGCGAAGTCGCGCAATTTGCCCGGCTCGGCGATGGAAAAAGGCGTCTTCCCCAGAGCTGTGGCCCGCAGGGTCTTCAGGGTCTGCTCGGTATGGTAATGGTAGGTGGAGGCCCCCAGGACGTTGCGCAGGGCCATCATGCGCATGGCCATCCCGTCGGCGGTTATGCCGCACACCCCGCGTTTGTCTTTCTCGGCGTCCGCCCGGCAGGGGCCGTTGGAGCACAGGTCGCAGCGCACGCCCCCCAAGCAGAACGGGCACCTCTTGTCCGGGTCCCCTCCCAGCCCCTGGGCCTCGTAACGGTCCCAGATGTTGGTTATCCCATCCTCCTTCAGGCGCCGGTAGGCGCGCCTGACCGATTCGTGGTAAGAGATGCGGTCGCCTTCCATTCTTCACCTCCAGGGACTCGTAAGCCCTTTCCTTCCGACTATGGGGATTAAGGCTCTTTGTCTTCCCGCTCGAAGGGCCTTAAGAACCCTTCCTGCACCTGTTTCAGGTTCTCGCGGTTCTTTCCCCACCCGCTCTCGGGGCGGGTTAAGTCCGCCCTCGATCCACGGGATCTTGACGTGAGTTATTATTCCCTTTCCACGTTACTTCTATCCGTTGCCTGTGGGCTTGTTCCTCTCCGGTGACGTTTCCATCCTTTGCCAAGGGGCTGGTTCCCAACCGGCGATATTCTTACCTGTTTCCTGCGGGGTGCGGCATAGACCGAAGGTACGCAGCCTCCAGGAGTTCGTGCTATAGACGGAGGCCTTGCTTGTTGGTCGTCGCGCTGACGCCACCCCGCCGGGATGCGAGGTGACCGGCCCACTGCAAACCCCGCATCCTACGGAGGCTGCACCTCGGATGTCCCCCATCCCTTGACCGCATGGCTTACCCTTCCATCCTGTGGCCCGGAGAGAGGGTATTGGCAACCCCGATCCGTCCCATATCGGAGGCTTATGTGGCCTGGGGAAAAAGCGGTTAAGTCTCCCTTAGAGTATCCTGGTCTCCTATTAATATATATGTCAATGACATATATATTATAATCTTGAGTAGAATGCGGTTATGAGGGTGGGAGAGAGTACCGTGTGGATGCGCAGGCCGGTTACGCCATGCGGAGGCCGTCTGCAGATGGAGGAGCGTTGGCCCTCGATGTTCATGCGCTAGTTTTAAATCTTGTGCGCATTATGGAGACAGAAAGAGGGGAGAGCGCTTCGACGGCCTGGTCCTCTGTCGTCCTGCGGAGGACGATCTGCAAGGGCGAGGAAAGGAGAAGGAGTGGGAGCGGGCGGTAAGAAGAGAGGCGACATACTGGAAGACGTAGGGGTTTACATGCGGGAAGGGCCCGGCAAACGTTTCATCGAGCCCCGCCTGCTTTTTCTGCTGCGCTCCGCACCGGCTCACGGATACGAGCTCATCCGGCGCATGGAGGAGGTCCCCCTGCCGGGCCCACTGCCCGATACCGGTGCCGTCTACCGCGCCTTGCGCCGGATGGAGGAGGAAGGGCTGGTCTCCTCGCGCTGGGCGGACGCCGCTGTGGGCCCGCGGAGGAAGGTCTACCGCATCACCCCGCGGGGAAGGAGGAGGCTGCAGGTGTGGGCGGAGGCCATACGGGGAAGGGTGATGCTCCTTCAGCGCTTCCTGGAGCTGTGCTCCACCGGGGAAGAGAGGGGATGAGGTCGCTCCCGTTTTCCTTTTGTATCCGTCCCTGCCGGGAGAGCAGGAATCGGCCGCAAGGCGCTGCGGCTCGTTACCCACGGTGATCCCTTCACGCGACGATGCCGCGGTTTTCTGGTCTAGAAGGATGCCGGACCACGCGGTGGCCGTGAGGCGCTGTAAGGAACTGCCATTTCGAGCACCATTACCGGGCCGCTCCCGTAGTGAGCAGGCGACCTGACCCACAGGTGCCGGTGATTGCCGTGGCGGTACATTTGCATTGGCCTGCACGAGAAGCGCGAATCTACATACTGGCAAGCGCGTCAACGCGCATTCACTTCTTTACTAGCGATTGGAACGCGGCCTTTGAGGATGAAGTTATCAGTTGTGAAATCTGGAGGTCGTTTCTTTCTCGGAATAAGAAGAGCCTGTTTCATCTACCCCGCCAGGGGGAGGCGGCACTCCAGGCGAATCTCCCGGCCCTTCCATGCAGCGAGATAGGGAATGACCTCCACGCCCGATTCGGCGGCGCGGCGGAGAACGGCGGAGAACAGGGGGTCGGTCTCCGCATTGGCGGCGAAGGACCTTGCCCCGGGGTGCTTGACCACGAAGACGGCGCAGGCGCGGTATCCCTCCTGAACGGCGTGTACGAGCTCCTCGAGATGCCGGACTCCCCTTGTCGTGGGCGCGTCGGGAAAGAGGGCCACGCCCTTTAACGCCAGGGTGCATCCCTTGACCTCCACGAGGCAGGGTGGCCCCTCGCCTATGAGCAGGAAATCCAGGACGCTGTTCCCGTAATGATACTCCGGGAGGATCTCCTTAATACCGGAAAATTCTTCCAAGTGACCCTCCCGCAGCGCCTCGGCGAAGAGGAGGTTGGGCAGGCGGGAGTCGATGTTCACCCATCCGTCCGGGCATTCCACGCCGATAAGGTCCCAGGCGGTGCGCCGCTTCGGCCGGGCCGCCGGCCGCAGACGTACACGAACTCCGGGGAACAGGAGCTCCCTCAACCGTCCGGGGTCGGGAACGTGGGCCTCCGCACGTCCGCCGTCCACTTCCACCACGGCCAGGAAGCGGTTGGGCCTCTCCCGGAAAAAGCCTTCCTTCCAAGCGCCGATGTCCATGGATAGAAGAATACCCTGGAATCTTCCGAATCTCTATGACCCTCGTACTTGATCCTCAGGGCGGTTTGAACATGCCCCCTTTCGCATCGTTCCAGCTCCTGATAGTCGTTCTCCTACTTGATCCTCAGGGCGGTTTAAACATGCCCGGGTGCGGTTGTTCTTGCAGTGGCGCAAGAAAGCGCTTTTCCGAAGCCGGTGGTTAACGTTCCGTGCGGTTTAAAGGTAGGGCAGGAAGAAGCGGAAGACGGAGCCACCTCCCGGGCGCGGTTCGTGCCAGAGGCGGCCGCCGTGGGCCTCGGCGATGGAGCGGGCCAGGTAGAGCCCCAGCCCCAGGCCCTGCGAGTGGTAGAGGGCCTGCTCCTCCTGGTAGAAGCGCTCGAAGATGCGTTCCCGGTTCTCCTCCCGCACCCCCTTTCCCCGGTCCAGGACGGAGAGGAGGACGCCGACGGGGTCAGCTTCCACCTCCAGCTCCACCTCCGTGTCCTGGGGCGAGAACTTGACCGCGTTTTCCAGGAGGACGACTAGGAGCTCGTGGATGCGGATGGGATCGAGGGAGCACGTCCCCATCTCTCCCTTGACCTTCAGGCGGAACTCTCTCTCCGGGAATCGCGCCTCCATCTCCTTGAGCGCTTTCCTGGCCAGTTCCACAACGTCCTGCCTGCTCCGCCTGAGCGGGAAGCGGTCCCGCTCCAGGAGCGAGGTGTGGACCAGACCGTTGACGATCTCCGCCAGTCGTTCCGTGGAGGAGATGAGGGCCTCGACTATCTCCCGGGATTCCTCGTCAAGGTCCCCTTCGTGCTCTTTTAGAAGCTGCGAGTAACCGCTTAACAGCGCGGTGGGATGACGAAGCTCATGGGAGGCGATGTCCACGAACTCGCGCAGCCCTTCCTCGTAGCTCCAGCGCTCCTCCTCGATGGCGATGGCCCTTCCCAGCATGATGAGGACATCGATGTCCGCGGCGGTGAAGCTCCGCTCCTCGGTGAAGAAGAAACAAAGGCACCCCGAGGGCTTGCCCTTGACCTGGACGGGACAGGTCAGGATTTCCTTTGGTTTGAGGGATAGGAAATCGGGATCCGCCTCCGCCATGGCGAGGTCCAGGTCCTTGCTGGAGGCCGGGGTGCTGACCCCGCGCTGCAGGAGCCGGTAGCACAGGTGATTCTCCGGATCCTCACGGACCTGGAAGCCCTCCCCCGGCCTCTCCGAGGTGAAGGCCTCGAACCTCCCGCGCCGCACCCTTCCATAGCGGGCGAGCCGGGCGTTGAGCATCTCCCGGCCGGCAAGCACTATGTTGGATATATTTACCAGAGGGTCATGGCCCAGGCCGAGGAGGGTCCTGTTCAGTGCCTCCAGCCTGCTGCGGGCGAGCTTGCTCTCCGTGACATCCCTGGTGATTCCGGTGAAACCTATTGGCCTGCCCCGGGCGTCACGGAGGAGGGAGGCGCTTATCTCCACCCAGCGGCGCACGCCGTCCTTCCTCACCAGGATGTACTCGTCGCGCCGGAACCCTTCTTCTCCCACCGGTGTGCGCATGGATTCCGCGGCCCTGGCGTGGTCCTCGAGGGCGATGAACTCGAGGACGTTGCGGCCCACCACCTCCTCAACCCCGCGGCACCCGAGGATCTCCAGAGCTGCGCGGTTGGCTGTGATTATGCTCCCCTCGAGGTCGGTGACCACGATGCCGTCGGGGGAGGTCTCCACCAGCGAGCGGTAGCGCTCTTCGCTCTCCCGCAGCCTCATCTCCGCCTCATGGCGCTCGGTGACGTCTCGGGCGTTGACCACGATGCCCCGCACCGCGGGGTCGTCCAGGAGGTTGCAGGCCACCGCCTCCTGCCAGCGGTAGGTGCCGTCCTTGTGGCGCCAGCGGTATTCCGCCGTTTCCGTCACGCCGTTGCTTTCCAGCTGTGCGGTGAAACGCTCCACAAGTCGGGGTACGTCGTCGGGATGGATGAAGTCCAGGCCGCTCTTCCCGGCCACTTCCTCCAGGGTGTAACCGGATATCCTTTGGACCGAGGGGCTGAGGTAGCGTATTTTAAGGTCCCCGTCCAGTACGGCGATGAGGTCATGGGTGTTCTCGATGAGGGCCCGGAAGTACCTCTCGCTGTGCTCCAGGCGCTCAAAGGCCTCCTCGAGCTCCCGCGTCCTTGCCCTTACCTTTTCCTCCAGGTCTCGGCGCTGGGCCTCCAGCTCCTCCTCCATGCGCCTCTGCTCGGTAACGTCGTGGGCGATGTTCATGATCTCCAGCATTTCCCCGCGCTCGTCGACCAGGGGAACCCCTATGACATGGGCGACGATCATCGAGCCGTCCCTGCGGAAGAACCGCAGGTCCTCCCGTATGGCCGGATGGCCGGCGAATAGCTGCCCCATGGCCGCCGCCACCCGGGGGTAGTCGTCGGGGTGCAGGACCCCGAGCTCGAGCACGTTGCGGCCCAGCAGTTCCTCCTCTCGATACCCGAGTAGGTCGGAGACCACCCTGTTCACGCTGGTGAGGATGAGGTTCCGGTCGTAGGAGAAGACGGCGAAGCGCGCGTTGTCGTGGAGGATGCGCAGGCGTTCGCGGGCCTCGCGCAGGGATTCCTCCAGCCGGTGTCGCTCGGTCACGTCCCGGGTCACGGCAAGGTAGTAGTCTTCACCCTTGTGGGTGAAGGAGGCGAGGGAGATCTCGGCGATGAAGGGCGTGCCGTCTTTCTTCTTGGACGGAAAACGCCGGGTTTTCCCGAGCGTGCCTTGCCCCGTTCCGGAGACGAGGGCACGGAAGGCGTTGCGGTGAAAGTCGCGACGGTCCTCCGGCACCATGATTGAGGCTATCTCCGCGCCGAGGACCTCGCGGGCGGAGTATCCCCAAAGCCCCTCGGCCGCCGGGTTGATAAAGACGATGCGGCCGTCGCTGTCCACACAGACCACTGCGTCCGGCACCGCCTCCAGGATGCTCAGGGCCACGTCGTGCAGCGGCAAGGCGGTCTCCAACAATCCTTCCGGGTGGCTGCTTCCGGTTTCTTCCGCATGCCCGTATGCGGTCCCGGGTTCGCCGGGGAGCCCCTTGTCTCCGCCGTCCCCGCCGAGTTTCCTGTTGCCGCTCAAACCCCCTCCAGACTCTCGAGTTCCCTAATTCTTTTATACCCGAATCCAGGCCCGTGAATCCTCGATCCATATAAGACTCGGCGAGACCCCGGCCGCCTGCCTGGAGGGATTGCCGGCGGGTTTTGCCGGGGAGGGGCTTGCGAGCTAGTGCCCGGAGATGTGACGGGAAGACATCTGATGCCGGTGGCGGCCCACGCTCACCGTTCTTTTCCCCGAAAGACCCTGGTCACGGCCGCCAGACCTCATGCGGCCGGGGGATGATCCTGCCGTGGAGGCGGAGGGTGAGCAGACAAACGCGGGGCTATAACCTGAAGACGGGCGGAAGCGATCTCGTTTCCACCATCGGGTAAATGTGGATGGGGGCGAAAGAAGACCGGAAGACGTTTCCCGCCAGGGTTTTCCTCCCTCGCGAGGGAAGCTCGGGAATGCGACCGCGTCGCCCGCCTCGACCCGGGAGGTGGAAGGTGGCCACGAGGCGAAAGGTCGAGGTGGCGGACCCGTTGTAGAATAATGGCATGTCACGGTTAACCCTCATATCCTGGAACGTGAACGGGCTGCGCGCCGCCCACGCCAAGGGTTTCCTGGAGTGGTTCCTGGAGGCGCGTCCGGACGTGCTCTGCTTGCAGGAGACGCGGGCCCACGAGGACCAGCTCCCCCGCGAGCTGCGCGAGGTGGAAGGCTACCGCGCCTGGTTCTCCGCGCCCCGCCGCCGGGGTTACAGCGGGGTGGCCATCTATTCCCGCCCGGAGCCCCTTTCGGTTCGCGGGGCCATGGGGATACCGCGCTTCGACGAGGAGGGACGGCTGCTGGCGGCCGACTACGGCGATTTTCTCCTATTCAACGTGTACTTCCCCAACGGGAAGCAGTCCCGGGAGAGGCTGGCCTACAAGCTCGATTTCTATGAGGCCTTCCTGGATCACCTGGAGGCGCTGCGGAAAAAGGGCAGGAGCATAGTCGTCTGCGGGGATTTCAACACCGCCCACAAGGAGATCGACCTGGCCCGGCCGAAGGAGAACAGCGGGGTCTCCGGGTTCCTTCCCGAGGAGCGGGCCTGGATGGACCGCCTGGTGGAGAGGGGATACCTGGATACCTTCCGTCTCTTCAACGTGGAGCCGGGCCACTATACATGGTGGGACCAGAAGACCGGAGCCCGCGAGAGGAACGTGGGCTGGCGCATAGATTACTTCTTCGTCAGCTCCGACCTGGAGGACAGAGTGAGGGAGGCTTTCATTCTTAACGAGGTGGAGGGCTCGGACCACTGCCCCGTGGGGCTGGTGCTTGAGTTGTGAGGGCTGAGTGAGCGTTGCTCGACGGGGTGTACGGGATACTTGCGGGGAGCTTGTCCGCGGATGGTGAGGAGGAGATTCCGGAATCGCTTGATTGGATGTGTAGGACGCCGAGCGGGAGCGAAGGCGAGAGCGATCATTGACGGGGAGGAGGCGAGGTGTTCGAGGACATCGAGGACGCGACCGTCAATTACGAGGAGGACGGGGTGCAGGTGGTCCAGGAGCTGGACAAGGAGATCATCTCCCGTGGGACCTGGGCCACGGTCATCTTCCGCTACCGCCAGTGGGAGCCGTCGAGGGGCGGTTACGGCCCGGACCGCTTTACCCTCCGTCGCTACAGGAGGATGGGAGGCGAGTACCGGCAGCAGGCCAAGTTCAACATCTCCAGCGTGGAGCAGGCCAGAAGGATCGTGGAGGTGCTCAGCCGCTGGATCGCCGATGCGGAGGAAGCCGGTCCGGGATGGGATGAAGAAGGGGAGGAGGTTTGAATAAGGATCCTCACCCCACTTAACGGTCCCTACCATTGATTGCCACCCGGCTAGGGAGAGGAGCGTCCATGGGTTTTGCGGGGCACGTTTTTAAGCCAACCGTCATCCGGCGATGGTGCGGCGTAGGCGGGAGTATTTAAATCTCCACTTCTTTCCCGCGCCTGGGCACCGGCGGCACGATAGGAACGCCTTTCGGAAGGGGTCGGATGCCATGAACTGTAATATGGTGTAGTAAGTCGGCTCAGCTGCTCTTCTCGACCCTCCTCATCCACTCCAGTATCTCGGGATAGACCTCCTCCCGGACCCGTTTCCCCATCACCAGGTCGGTATGGCCGTAATCCGGGTAACAGCGGTATTCCCTTATGGCGCTGGACACCGCCTCGTAACCCTGCAAGCGCAGGTTTTCGGCTCCGGCGAAGTCCCGTGTCCCGGTAACGAAGAACAGCGGAACGGTGATGCGTCGCATGCCCGCGGTGTAGTTCCATGACCCGTCATAGGACCTGAAGTCGGGGTCCAGACCCAGGCGCACTATCTGGATGGTCATGCGTGCGGTGACCTTGTCGGAGGCCCATTTGAGCAGGCTGTAACCCACGTCCGGGTCGACGTTCTTCACGTTGTACAGGGCGCGGGCCACGGGTCCCCGGGTGGCCAGCAGCTTTCCCAGTCGGGGGTTCGCGGCGCATAGGGCCCCCAGACGGCCGAAGTCGATGCAAGGCGATGAGCGGTCCACACGCTCCAGGTAGCGGACGAGGGCCCTGGCGTCGGCGCGGAAGGCGGGGAGTCGGGAGAGTAGAGCTATCCAGTCGCCGCCGCCCTGGCGGAGACCGGGTGGGCTGCCTATGGCAATTCCTCCCAGCAGAGAACGGTTGCGCTCCGCGGCGAGGTCGGCATCTGTGCTGAAGGCATCCCCGCAGCCGTCGTTCATACTCGCCCCCTGGAGGTACATGTAGAGCACCATCCCGCCCATGCTGTGCCCTATCCAGAAGGGCTTCATCCCCGTGGCCTCACCCACTCCGCGGACGAGGGCCTCGGCGTCGAAGGCCGCCAGATGGTCCACGGAGTGTCGCCAGTGCGGAGCCTCGCATCGGTAGGGGTGTCGGCCGCATCCCCGGAAACTGGATATCCATACGTCGTATCCGTTCTCGGCCAGGAACACAGCCAGATTCTGGCGGCGGTGGGGTAGGTCGAACTCCAGGCCGTTTCCCGTGAACCCGTGGGCCAGGATCACCGGTTGCCCGCCCTCCTTGACGTACCTTTTCAGGCGCAGCACGGCCCCGTCCCGGGTATTGAAGGTCTCCAGGCGGGCCTCCAGTCCCGCCGCGAAATCACTTTCCTCCTCCGGCAAGGACATGCTGGCGAAGGACCGCAGGCCCATCGCCCCCGCGGCGCATCCCAGGAGCAGGAGACCGCGTTTAAGTGATCGCCCTCCCTTCATGTGGCACACCCCTTCCTCGCTTCCCAAAGCCGTTATCGCGGATCGGGCCCTGTGTCGAGCGGTGGAGCGGTATGTGGCCCCATGCGAGGTCCTCTCTTCCCCAAGCTCCTCCTTACCTCGCTTCCCAAAGCCGTTATCGCGGATCGGGCCCTGTTGCGACCGGCGAAGCGGAATTAACCCTTGTCCGGACCCTCATCAATCCCCGCGCAAGCCCCTTCGCGACGGTCGATGATATATTACACCATCACAATACCGGCCCGAAGGTGGCATCTTACTGAAAGCCGGTGCTATTACCCCGACCGCGATTCGGGAACATGGAATTTCCGTCTTCGACCGCCTGGTGAAGGCCGCCTAGGCCGCGCTCTTTTCCTGGGTCCATAGGGGTCTTCTCCTCCGGGTCCGATCCGGCCTCGCCTCTTTACACTCGCAGGCGGAAAGTCTTTCCCTCTCTTCCAGCCGCCCGCCACCGCTTGGTGAGAAGACGTCCCGCACCCCCCCTCCCCCCTTCCCGAACCGGAAGCCCTCCGCGTCTGTACGAGCCGATATGGAAAATCCTGCCCCCTCTCTTCCAGCCGCCCGCCACCGCTTGGTGAGAAGACTTCCCGCAACCCCCCTCCCCCCTTCCCGAACCGGAAGCCCCGAGGCTTTCCGGCCGGAAGCCAAAAGGACCAGGTATGACCCCGCGTGCTTGCCTCGGATAGACGTATATCGGCATAAGACACAGCTCTCGTCCCGGCGGACCTTACGCGGATTTGCGTACCATACCGCATTGTCTCGTTGTCGTCCCCCGCTCAAGGGATTTTTCCGCCGACCCGGGCCCACGCCCCGGAGTCCCTATGTGCCCCGCCCTTCCGGCTTCGGACAAAGTGGGGATGTTTTTGTCGTCCCCCGCTCAAGGGATTTT
>NZ_JACVJJ010000059.1:0-5932 GCF_015711935.1 Candidatus Solincola tengchongensis | reverse complement strand
AGTGGAAGCTGAAAGGGGTATACCATGACCCCTGTTTTTTGGGCCGCTGGTGCGAGATATACGACGCGCCGCGCCGGTTGCTCTCCGCCGTCCCCGGCCTGGAGCTCTTGGAGTTCGAGCGCAACCTGGAGAACTCCTGGTGCTGCGGGACGGGGGGAGGCGTGAAAGCCGGCCGCCCGGAGCTCTCCGCTTGGACGGCGGACGAGAGGCTGGAGGAAGCGCGCGCCGTGGGCGCCGAGGCGGTGATCACCGCCTGCCCCCATTGCACGGCGCAGTTCGAGGAGCGGGGAGGCCTGCCGGTTTATGACATCTACCAGGTCTTGGCCTAAGGAGCCGCGATGCACCGAGTGGACCTGGGATGCTCCTCCAGGCTTTTCCAAGAAAGTCCGGAGGTTGGCGAAGGCTGAAATACCCATGAGGGTATCACGATTCAAGACCTGACCCCCAGGAGGAAGACATGAAAGGGAAGGATCTGCGGAAGGACCTCAAAGAGAGGAAGATCATAAAGGTGCCGGTGAAGCACGAGATAGACGGCACTCACAACCGGCCGGAGAACCTGGAGAAGGCCTACCGGGAGCTCCAGGAGGCACTGGGCGAGGAGTGGGTCTCCAACGATATCAACATCACCGTGGCCTATGCCCGGGACCAGTCGGTGGTGCCCATGAACCACCCGCACATCGTGGCCCTCCCGGGTTCCACAGAGGACGTGGTGGCCGTGATGAAGATCGCCAACCGCTACCTCATAGACGTTACACCCTACGGGACGGGGCTAAACACCCTGGGCATGACCATCCCGCCCTACGGGGGCATCCTCTGCGACCTCAGGCGCATGGACCGCATCCTGGAGATCGACGAGGAGAACATGTACTGCACCATCGGCCCCGGGGTGACCTTCGCCCAGCTTCAGACGGAGACCCTCAAGAGAGGCCTGCGCCTCATCAACCCCTCAACCTCCGCCAACGCCTCGGTGGTCTCCAACATCATGATGGGCAACATCTCCACCCTGGCCAACAAGTACGGGGTGGGACTGGACCACATCATCGGCTACAAGATAGTGCTCCCGGAGGGGAGGGTCATGGTCTGCGGCCCGCAGGCTTATGGGGCGGACAACGCCCACCTGCCCGGCCCGGGGCCAGACGTGAGGGCCTTCATCCGGGGCTCGCTGGGGACCATGGGCATCATCACCGAGATGACCATCCGCCTCTATCCCGAGCCCAGGCACCTGAAGCTCACCGTTCCGGTGAGCGACACGGAGAAGTGGGAGCACATCGCTCCCGCTCTGAAGGCCATCAGCCAGCGAAACATCGTGGTGGAGAACGCCTACTTCCAGAACACCTACATGGGCATCTTCCTGGCCGAGACCAACGCGGAGTCGGCCAAGCTCATCCCCATGTTCCCACGCCACTACGTGGTCCCGGTGACCGGCGGATATTCCCAGGAGGAGACGGAGATAAAGTGCCGGGTATGCGAGGAGGACATCCTGGCCGTGGCGCCGGAGTTCGAGTTCATGGACTGGGAGGTGGTGGAGGACATCTCAGAGGGCCGCATCCTGGGTGTGGATAAATTTACCAAATTCTTCCGGGAGTCGGTGCGCGTGCAGCGGGTAAAGGGTTCCTTCTTCGTGGGCTTCGGGCTGGACCATCTGGAGTACCTCCCGGAGATCAATAGGGAGATGATGCGGGCCATGACCTCCCAGGTGGGCACGGACGACAACGTCATCTCCGCCGACCTCATCGCCACTTACTTCCAACCCTACGACATGGGGAGGCTGGGTTTCATCGAGTTCGACATCTTCATCGACCAGTCCAACCCGGAGGACAGCCTGCGCACCATCAGCGGCACCCTGGCGGCCATGGCCGCCTCCTTCCGCAAGGGATCCGGCGTCTGTTTCGGCATCTGGCCCCTGTTGGAGGGGGCGGGACCCCTGCATGACCTAATAGGCCTCATCTTCCCCCAGGCTGGGACCTACGTGGACACCTATCGGACCATGAAGATGATCTACGATCCCAACAACGTCTGCCTGCGGCGCTTCGAGTACGACACCCTGCGCATGAAGAAGGCCGCGCTCTGAGCCGGAGGAGGTAGTGGAGATGGCTGATTACGACGTCATAGTCATCGGGGCGGGGTGCGGCGGGATCTCCGCCGGCGCCCTCCTGGCCAAGCAAGGGCGCAAGGTCCTGGTCCTGGAGCAGTCGGACAGGGTGGGGGGTTGCTGCTCCACCTTCGAACGCGACGGTTATCATTTCGACGTGGGGGCCTCCATCGTGGAGGTGATCCACCCCATTCGCAAGGCCTTCGAGCTCCTCGGGACCACCTTCGAGGAGGAGGTGGACCTGGTCCTATGCGACCCCATCTACAGCTACATCTTCGAGGACGGCTCGCGCATCAATTACCCCCTCTCCCTGGAGGGTACGGCGGAGGTGATCTCCCGCATCTCCCCTGAGGACGGCAAGCAGTGGTTCCGCCTGGCGGACTACTTCGCGGACATGATGCGCCAGACCATAGAGACCTTCTTCACCAACCCCTGCAACGGGTTCCTGGATATGGTTAAGATGGGCACGCGTAACCCTCGGATGCTCAAGTTCCTGCCCCTCTTCTTCCGCAGCTACCAGGACGTCATCCTGAAATATTTCAAGAACGACATTGTGCAGCAGACCATGTCCTTCCAGTCCTTCTACTGCGGCCTGCCCCCGGAGCTGGCCCCCGGGTTCATAGCCCTCATACCCTACTCGGAGCATGAGGGCATCTGGTATCCCAGGGGCGGGATGATCCAGATCCCACAGGCGTTTCGGCGACTGGGTGAAAGGCTGGGCATGGAGGTGCGCCTGAACACACGGGTGGACAAGGTGCTGGTTCGCAAGCGCCGCGCCGAGGGGGTGCGACTGGCCGATGGTACGGAGATCACATCCGACCTGGTGGTCTCCAACGTCAACGCTAAGAAGCTTTATCTGGAGATGATCGGGGAGGAGCACCTGCCCTGGCTGGCCCGCTACGGCATCAAGAGCTACGAGGTCTCCATGTCCTGCGTCATGCTCTATGTAGGGGTGGACTACAGGCCTCCCTTGGAGGCCCACCACAGCCTGACCATCGGGCCCCTGCAGATGATGAACGACTTCTGGTGGAACGAGTTCCGCAAGGGGAAGATCCCCGAGCGGGTACACGGCTTGATCTGCTGGCCCACGGAATCCGATCCCTCCCTGGCCCCGGAGGGTCACCACGTGCTTAACATCATGGGCATGGGCCCCTACAAGCTGGAGGGGACGGACTGGGACCGGGAAAAGCAGCGGGTTGCGGAGCGCATGATACACGGCCTCTCCGAGAGGGCCATCCCTGGATTGGAGGACCACGTCACCGTCCTGGAGGTGTCCACGCCCCTGGACTTCGAGCGGCGGCTGCTCTCACCGGGAGGGGCCATCTACGGGCTGCAGATGGACCTCCCGGCCCAGGCCGTTTTCCGCCCCGCGGCCAGGTCCAAGAGCATCAGGGGCCTCTACCTTACCGGGGCCTCCACCCATCCCGGCGGAGGTGTACCCTCCACGGTGGCCTCAGGCCTCATCGCCTCCAAACTCATCGAGAAGTACGAGGGGTGAGCGCGAGGCTTTCACCTTACTTCCACGGTGGAGGAGATGCGGCGCACGCAGGTTTCGATATAGGAGGGGTCCTGAACACTGATGCGCACGGCCTTCTCCGGGCAGGCCATGGCGCACCGCCCGCAGCCCTTGCACTCCACGCCGATGACAGCTACCTTGCGGGATCTTCTTCGGGAGTCCAGGCGCGTGCTCGGAGCAACCTCATGGTACGTACCCTTGGCTCCGGTCTCGTAGCCGGAAGTCCGGACTCCCGGGGTACTTTCCGGGCGCGCGTCGGGCGCCTCCGGGCCCGCCGGGGAAGGCGCATCAGCGGCGGGCTCCCTCTCCACCAGCCTGACTTGGCGGAAGACGCAGGCCTCCACGCACTTGCCGCAACCCCGGCACCTCTCCTCGTCCACCTCCACCACCAGGCCCTCCATCCTCACCAGTAGGTCGCGCGCCTCGCGGGAGGCCAGGGGGATGGCGGTGGAGATGCAGCAGCACGGGCAGCAGTGGCAGATGGTCATCAGGCGGTGGTGGTCCCTGACCCCCAGCATGATGGCGTCTCCTCTGAACTTCCCCAGGCAGGAGACCAGCCCCATCTCCGTGGCCCTGTGGAGGTGTTCGATGGCCTCCTCCATACTCACGTGCCGGCCCACCTCGGGGTCCACGTCGCGGGCCGCCGGCCCCAGGAAGGTGCAGCCGAAGTAGGGGTCGAAGTCCCGGCAGCCGTTCTCGCTGCGGCAGGGGCAGCGGCGCAGGATGACGTGGTGGGAGGCCTCGCGGATGAAGTGCTCGATGACCGAGAGGGGCGCCGCGGTCCCGGCGGGCAGTTCCAGTTCCTGGTGGATGGGTACGTAGGTCAGGTTGGTGTTGCGGTAGTCGATGACCGGCCTCCCCAGCTGGCGGATTAACGGCCAGTTGGTCATGCGGAAGGCCAGGTCCTTATAACGGTAGAGCTTGAGGATGCGGTCGAAGCTCTTCCTGCTCCTTCACCGGGAAGCGGCCATGACTCCTCCTTTCCGGAAAACGTGGAATGCCGTTCCACGACCCTCCCAGGCGCTTCGAGCGGCGGAGAACGACAGCCATCACCCTGAAGGGATATTAGCACGAGGGGTTTTCCGGCTCAATGTCCGTGGCATCCTGCGCCACCCGGCGCCTCCGGTTCGCGGGTTGCGGGCTCTTGAGGACCAGAGGGAGCGAATCCGGGTGGATTTAAGGATCGTTTCCAAACAGCACCTCCCCGGGGGAAGATCAAGGCGACCGCGCCGGCGGACCTTTTTCCGACCCGGCGTTGCGGCCGCCAGCAAGAGGGGGTGGAGGAGGGATGATCCCGATGAACGAAGGCGAAACCGCCTCGCACCGGTGTCCCTTCAGGACGGCCGTCCTCACGGTGGGCGAGAATGGCACCACGAGGGAGCGGGAGGGCCTTTCCCGGAGTCTTCAGGCCTCACGGCCTGCGGCTTCGCAGGCGAGGTGCCTTTGGAGCGCCAGCGGCGGGATACGCCTCCATCCCGGCGAAGAAGCCCCCTTGGCGCCGTATCAGTGCGGGCTCCCGGGATGGAACCAGCCTTTTCTCCAGGCGCGCAGGGAGGCTTCCAGGTCGTTCCACCACCCCGGGGCGACCGCGGGTCCCCGGATGGCCGTCACTCTCCGCCCGCCCGTAGCGCTTTCCTCCTCTCTCCTTACCCGGTGAGGCGGGAGGGGCAGGAAAGGCGTGCGGAGCAGGTTCTCCCGCAGCGCAAGGGACAACCTGAAGGTCGCCAGGGGCGCGGTCTCGTCCAGGGAATCGAATTCCAGGATAAGCGTCCTCCGGCCATGCGGGGAGAGTCCTGGAGCGGAGGGCCTTAATTTACTGATGGTAATATCACCCAGTTTCCCGGTACAGATGAGCAGGCGCACCGCCGGGAACGGCATCGCGCCGCGGTCTTCGACCAATCGCGCCGTTTGCGACGGGTCGGTGACGACGACGCGCGGCTCGCCCGTCGGCCCTTCTTGAAAGAGGAAAGGCCCTTCACTGCGCGGGAAATGGAGGCACAGGCCGGCGCCGAGGGCCAGGACGGCGGAAGCCAGCCAGGACGCGCCGTCCGGAGGGTGAAGGAAGAGACAGCGCCTTTCCTCTCCGAAGGGGAGGAGTAAACACAGAGCACGGGCGGGGTGGAGAAGGGCCCGGCTGGTGGACATAACCAGGAGAGGCCTGCCTTGCACTCCCGCTCTCGGTGAGAGCATGACCACACTGCTGGGCTTCAAGGTATAGGGGATGAAGAAGCCGGAGGATTCCGCGCAGGCCTCCTCCAGCGAAACCTCATCCGGTTCCGTGTCCTCTCGATCGACGGGCATGAGCCGGAAGCCTTCACGCCTCC
>NZ_JACVJJ010000058.1:0-10595 GCF_015711935.1 Candidatus Solincola tengchongensis | reverse complement strand
TACGACCCGCGGATTATGAGGCCGCTGCTCTGCCAACTGAGCTAAGGGCCCCTCCCTCTCTCGAAAAAAATTATAGCACAACGGTCCTAGACAGAAGCGTGCGTCCCCTCCCAGATATACTCCTTTTCGACCCCTCGCGAACCCAGGAGACCAACCACTCCAGAGTGCTGATCTTGCGTCATCGAGTGATCGCGTTTTCATCTCTTGGCAGGCTTGGAATCCCTTACGCCCTCCAGATGATATCCGAGTGATTCCATCGCGGACATGAAGGATCAGTCCGGCAAGAGCGGGCAAAGGACATGATCCGGGCCTCAAAGAAAACACCAACCGCGGTTATCCATGCGCAATTTCGGATCGTTCGCACTTTGAACCAGTCCCCATGGATCTGGCGAGAGCGGAGGACGACTTGCTCCTTATCCGGCCCAGGCCCCACGGATGGTCCGGCCGGTCAATTTGGGTGGATGGGGCGAATCCCGTCGAGCTCGTGAGCCGCCCGCATTGCGCACATCATATATCCCGAAAGCCTCTAGACCCGGAGGCTTCCGGTTCAAGCCCCTGTTCCCCCTGGTGGTTGGATAGGTGGCTGGGATGGACCTCCGGTTGGGCTTGCCGGGCCAGTGGGGCCTGGTGGCCCGAATGGCCCGGCTGGACCGCCGGGTGGGGGCGGCTGTTCCGGCATATCCCGTGGCGGGGAGACGGGTGGCGCAGGCTCGGCCCTCCCGCTCACCGGGGGAGGGACATGCGGAGAAGAGGGGTAAAGCCCGGGGCCATAGGCACCAGGAGGCGGTGGTGTCTGCGTCCTGGCCTGCCCGCGCATGAGGACGAACATCACGATGATGAGGACGATGCCCAGGAAGAATAGGCCCGCCACGCCGGCGATGACCAGCCAGCCGTAATCGCGGATGTTCTTACCGCCACCTTCTTCCTCTCCCGCCAGCTCACCACCCAACTCCTCCCCTCTCAGCTCCTCACCGCTCTCTCCCAATCCCGCCAGGGCAACCTCAAGGGTCTGCTCGTCCGAGGCCTGCAGCACGTAGACGTTCTTCCCCTCCTTCTTCAGGGCATGGACGTAACCCCCACCGCCCCATGTCTTCCAGGCGCCCCTTGCCTCACCCTCCCTGAGGCCGGCCTTGAAACGCTTTTCTAGGTATTCTACGTATGCGGCTATGAACTCCGAGGCGTCTTCTTCGCTATCCCACGCATAGAGCTGCACGAGGAGCTTCTCACCGACCGAGTCGCGGTAATAGTGATAGTCATTCCCTCCCCACCCCGCTGCCGCCTCCTCCGCAGCGCTCTTACTCATAAACGGCTTGAAGAGCTCGAAGACGTCGAACTCCCCGAGGACGTCGTCATAGGCCAGCTCCCAGCCTTCCCCCAGCTCCGCACTGAGGTCCGGCAGCTCCAAGGGGATGGGGTCATCCCCGGACAGGTATTTCTCGGGATGGTATATCTGCTCCGTGCTCTTGGGCGGGTGCTGGAAGGCGGCATCCACCCGGTCGAAGCCGCCCGTCTTCTGGAGGAAGCGCACGAACTCCATCCCCTCCTCGTAGGGGAAGAGCAGCCCGTCCCTCACATATTCCGGCGCACTGTCCAGGACCTCGGTGGAGAACTCGCCGCTCTCCTGCTGCATCTCCAGCATCTCCGAGGCGTCCATATACCTGTACAGCCAGAGCTGCGAGGTGAGCATGGCGTCTCCCTCTACCAGGCAGGTAGCGGCGAAAGAGGCGTCGTCGTCGGTCCCCTCTTCCGATTCGGGGGGGTCATAGAAGGGTGGGCGCCGGAGGTTGAAGTTGACGTCCTGGAGGTAATGGGTTAGCTCATGGGCCAGGACGTAGCGGTCCATGGGCCCCATGTCCTGGTCCTCGGAGATGAGGAACATGCGTTTTTCCTCCGGGTCGTAAAAGCCCGCTATCTGCTCGGTGTAGAGGTCGATGTACAGTTTGTACAGGTCGAGCCCCGGCTCGACGAACCCCAGCATGGCCATGATCTCGGAGGCGGTGCGTATCTCCTCTTCCGGGTTTTCCTCCTCGAAGTCCTCTATCATCCTTTTCCTGAGCTGATCCTGGGTGAGGTAATCCACGGGCACGTCCGGATCGGCGGAGAGGCCTCTCAAGCCCTCCACCTGGTGAAGTACCGCCTCGATGGCCGAACGATCCCCCTGCGCGAGCACCGATACGGTTCCCGCCAGGAGAGCGAGAACCACCGCAGCAGCAATAAAAAAGTGCCTGCGCATGCTTCCGCCTTTGACGCCTTGGGTATCCGAACCCTTTCTCTCCGCTGCCATCGACCGTACGATGAACATTCTACCTCAAAGGCGGTGCCAGGCGCTCCGGGTAGGGACAGAGTGCGCGGAGACAGCAATCACCGCACAGGGGATTCCTGGCACGGCAGGCACGCCTACCATGCTCGACGAGGTTAAGGTGGAGCCTGTACTTCGACCCGTCCGGGACCAGCCGGTCCATGGCCTCGTGGGCGGCAACGGGACCCAGTCCGGCGGGTATGATCTCCAGCCGCTTTCCCACTCGGAAGACGTGGGTGTCCACCGGGAAGAAGGGGTGGCCCAGCTGGAAGAGGAGGAGGATGGCAGCCGTCTTGCGCCCCACGCCGGGGAGGCCCAGGAGATACCGGAGTACTTCCTCGGGTTCTCTTTGCGCCAGGGGAGCTAAGCAGTAGGCGCCAAAGTCCCTGCGCACCAGTTCCAGGATAGTCTTTATCCGTTCCGCCTTGACGCGGGAGATGCCGCCGGGCCGGATGGCCTCCTCGATCTCCTCCACCGGAGCGCGGGCGGCTTCCTCCCAGGACGGGAACCTGTCCTTGAGGCGAAAAAAGGCCAGGTTCGAATTGGCGTCATTGGTGTTCTGGGAGAGAAGGGTGTGCACGAGGCCATCCAGGAGGTGACGGAAACGGGGTTTCCACGGCCGGTCCCCGTAACACTCCAGGAGGGCACGGTCGATGCGTTCCACGCGGCGGCGCAGCGCCTGGAAATCCCTTGGGGAGAGGGAGACCAATCGCCTCTCCCGTTTCGCGGCTCTCTCTTTTCCCGGCATGACTACCTCAATTCTTTCCCTGCATGGTCACCTCAAGATTCCTCTCAGCTTCCCCGCCTGGGCCAGCGCCCGTTCTATACTCGAAACTTCCGCGTACGACACGCCGACGCGAAGCACCGGTGCCCTTCGCCCAACCCCGCTCGACGGGAAGGCGCTCCGCCGGAAGCGATCATATCCGTTACCGCGACGCGGAGGGGGAAACCCTTGGCTGCAAGGGCAGCCCTGCGGCACACCTTCCTGCCGGAATCCGATTCGCATCAATATTAATCCAATCAAGGGAGGGGTTTCACCGATCGTTCTACCCAACCGGGAAGAAAAAGCCGAAAATCATGGTCACTCCTGCCGGACCGAGATGCGGGTTTCGGTTATTGTTCTACCCAACCGGGAAGAGAAAGCCGGAAATCATGTCGATCCTACCTGACCGATATGCGGGTTGCAGAGATTTCTCTCCCTACCCGGGAACAGAAAAGGATGACGGAAAAGAGAGAGCGGCCAGGGCCGGCGATGAACGAGAGGCGTGGATCTGAAACCGCTATGCTCTCCTCGCCCGCCCCGCCGGAAAGGAATCTCCTGCCGGAAATAAGTGTCGCCAGAGAGGCAGCCTTCCATTGGGGGGGACACGCCTGTGCCGCATATATGACACCTTTATTCACTGTGAAGTCAAATATTTAGAGGATATGACCTGAAAACGATTTGACATCAGTCATTTTAACTGGGAAAATATATAAAAATTGAAAACTTATTCGTGCGTTATAAGGAGGAGACGAATTGCCCAGGAGAGACAAGCGATCCGACATCGTCAACGCAGGAATCCGAGTATTTTCCCGCAAGGGTTTCAGCCGCTGTTCGGTAGAGGACATCCTCCAGGAAGCGCACGTCGCCCGGGCCACTTTTTACAGCTACTTCGACAGCAAGAAAGACCTCTTCGTGGAGTTGGTCGACGGAATCCTCAACAATATGGAGGAGATAGTCAAGCGTAACCTGGAGGACATGCCCACCGACCTCAATGAACTGAAGGAACGCACCAAGCGGACCATCCTCGACCTCTTCGACTACTTCTCCAAGAACTTGGAGTTCGCCTCCATCTACATCCAGGAGGTCATGGGTATGAACCCGGAGATCGACGCCCGCGTGGTGGAGTGGCAGCGCCGTATGGCGGAACTCGTGAGCCAGCTCATCCAGCGGGGCATGGAAAAGGGTCTCTTCCGGAAGGTGGACTCCTACGTGATAGGCAATCTGATCTCCGGTGCTACCCAGCACCTCGGCCTGAACCTCTTCATGTTCGACCAGCGCCTGGACACCGAGAAGACCGCCGAGGCCATCGCCGACTACCTCATATACGGATTGGCCGCCCGATAGTCATTCCAGGGCTCCCGGCCCGAAGAGGCGGGCCGGTCCCGGCTCGAGGCGCGAGTTCTCCTCTGCGATATGCCGCAGCTCCTCCAGCACCTCCTCCCCTCCGGGCTGGAATAGGTGGGCGAAGCGCCTCTGAGGGCGGAGGTAATCCTCCACCGGCCTTGCCTCCTTGGGCTTCTTCACTCTGGTGATCACCCCGTTCTCCACCTCAAAGAGGGGAAAGAGGTTGGTCTCCACGGCGAGGCGGGCCAGCTCCACGGTGAGTTCCGACTCGTATCCCCATCCCGGCACGCACGGGACCAGGATGTGCAGGTACTTGGGGCCCTCGATCTCCAGGGCCCTCTGGACCTTGCGCATGAGGTCGCGGGGTTCGGAGACGGTGGCCGTGGCCACGTAGGGCACGCCGTGGGCCACGGCGATCATGGGCATGTTCTTCTTGCGGGTGCGGTTCCCGTAGGAGAGACGCCCGGGTGGGCTCGTGGTGGTGCGCGCTCCCAGCGGGGTGAGCCCGGAGCGCTGATAGCCTGTGTTCATGTATCCCTCGTTGTCATAGCAGACATAGAGGATGTCATGTCCCCGTTCGAACATCCCGCTTATGCACCCTATGCCGATGTCCGCCGTCCCACCGTCACCGGCTTGAGCGATGATCTTTATGCCCTCGTATCGGCCCATGGCCTTGAGGGTGACCTCCATCCCGGCGGCCACGGCAGCGGCGTTCTCGAAGAGCGAGTGGATCCACGGCACCTCCCAAGAGGAACGGGGATAGGTGGTGGTGTAAACCTCCAGGCACCCCGTAGCGTTGGCCACGATGACCCGGGGGCCGGCCGCTTTGAGCACAAGACGGGCGGCGATGGCCTGCCCGCACCCGGCACAGCCGGTATGCCCCGGTTCCATCAGGTTGATGACCCAGCGTTCTTCAACGGCCATGCTCTTCCGTGACCTCCTTCAACCGCCGTCTCTCAGAGGCACTCGCGGAAGGTTACGCTCCCCGCCAACACCCTCCTCATAAACCGAGCCGCATACGAACCCCGAGGACCTTACTCCTCCCGCCGACGGCCTTTACCAAGCTTTCCCAGCGCTCTCCTCTTCCCCAAATACCCGTTGAACCTAACCCTCGTCGCCGCGCAGCAGCTCTTCCCTGAGACCCCTGAACTCAACCCGGCAGGCGGGATTCCGGGCCAGGTCCCGAGCTATCTGCTTTATCTCCTCCACGGTGATGTCCCTTCCTCCCAGCCCCATGATGAAACTGGAGATCTCCGGCGACTCCTCCCCGCAGAAGGCGGCGCGCATCTCCGAGCACAGCGTGCCCTCCAGCCCAAGGGAGATGTCCTTCTCGATGACACCTACGACGCTCACGCCCATCAAGGCATCATGGATGGCTTCCTTGGGGAAGGGGCGGAAACAGCGCACCTTGAGCAGGCCCACCTTGAGCCCCTCCTCCCTGAGTTCGTCCACCGCCTCCCGCATGGTCCCCAGAAGAGATCCCATGGAGACCAGTACCACGTCGGCACCCTCCAGGTCGTAGGTCTCGACGAGCCCTCCGTGATGGCGTCCGAAGGCCTCGGCGTAATCTTCGGCCACCCGGGCGATGACGGAACGCGCTTCCATCATGTCCATGTGCACGTGGTAACGCGTTTCCATGTAGGCGTCCGGGCCCACCATGGCCCCCATGGTGAAGGGGTCGTCGGGGTCCAGCCTGTACTTGGGCTCGTAGGGCGGGAGGAAGCTGTCCACCTCCTCTTGGGTGGGGAGGTCCACCGGCTCCATGGTGTGGGTGAGGACGTAGCCGTCCATGCACACCATCACCGGGATCATCAACTCCTCGGCGATGCGGAAGGCCTGGATATGGGTGTCCACGGCCTCCTGGTTGTCCTCCACATAGAGCTGTATCCAGCCGGAGTCGCGGATGGAGACCGCGTCCTGCTGGTCGTTCCAGATGTTGATGGGCGCGGATACGGCCCGGTTGGCGCAGGTCATGACCACCGGGAGGCGCAGGCCCGCGATGTTGAAGATGACCTCCACCATGAGCAGGAGTCCTTGGGAGCTGGTAGCCGTATAGGTCCGCCCTCCCACCGCGCTTCCCCCCAGGACGATGGAGGCTGCCCCGAATTCGCTCTCCGCCAGGACGAACCCGGCCTCCAGGCGTCCGTCGGCCACCATCCCGGCGAGTTCCTCCACGATGTGGGTCTGGGGGGTGATGGGGTAGGCGCAGACCAGGTGGGGACGGCAAAGGCGCACCGCTTCGGCAACCGCCTTGGATCCCTCAAGGATGGCCCTCAAAGCAACCTCCCATTATTTACCATTTAAGTGTCGGCGCAGGTTTGGCGTTTCCACTTCGAAATGAGCACCGAGACCTCTTCGCGCGCCGTGCATCACGGGCACGGCCTCGATAGCCGAAAGATGTCCGGGCGACCTTATCCTCCCCCGCTCAAGGTCCGCAGCCCCACAGGCTTCGGCCCAGCATCACGAAAATACGCTAGCCGGGCTCCTCGCACCCCTCCTCCAGGACCATGTCTATGTCGTTCACCGGGCACTCGTGGGCGCATATACCACACCCCTTGCAGTAGTCCAGGTTTACGTCGAATTTCTTCTTGTCCAGCTGGTAGACGGTGCCCTCCGGGCATCCCAGAAAGCACCGCTGGCAGCCGATGCAGTCCTTCTGCTTGTATACCGGGTGTTTGCCCCTCCATGCCTTGGTCTTGTTCTCCAGGCTGGAACCGGGCCTGACCTTCCTTCCCACGAAGACGCGCATCAGCCACACTCCCCTATCTGCTCACAGGCCTTAAGGGTGGCCAGTGCCTCTTTCTCTCCCAGCTCCCCGGGAAAGCGCGTTCTAATGGCCTCTGTCACCGCCTCCAGCCTCACCAGGCCGGTGGCGCAGGCGAAGGCGCCCACCATGACCACGTTGATGATGGGCCTTCCGATGACCTCCAGGGCCACCTTGAGGGCGGGAACCGTGTACACCTTGAAGCCTTCGCCGACGGGAAGCTCCTCGCCGGGGCGGGTGGTGTTCACCAGCACAGTCCCTCCCGGTTTCAACCCCTCCAGCACGCCGGCGTTGTATATTAGCCCCACATCCTGGACGATGAGGTGATCCGGGGCGTAAACTTGCTGGCGGAGGCGGATGGGCCGGTCGTCGATGCGCACGAAGGCCACCACCGGCGCGCCCTGCCGCTCGGCGCCGAAGAAGGGGAAGGCCTGGGCGTACTTGCCGTCGGCGAAGGCCGCCTCGGCCAGAAGCTCCGCCGCGGTGACGTTCCCCATGCCTCCACGTCCGTGGATGCGTATCTCCTCCATCTTTCCTCCGGGGCCGAAGGTCGAGTCCCACACGGTCGAAGAGTTCGGCCTCGCGCCACCATGCTTCGCGCTCTCCGCGCTTTCCGCCGTCTCGAAGCCGGTTCCAGAGAGAGGTGCCCGATGACGGATACGCCTATGAGATATTAAGTTTCCCAAACGGTTGAGTGGTTAAACGGGAAAAACGCGCTCCCCGGAAAACGGTACCTCCTGGGCATGGATGGATGCGCGGTTGAACAGGGGAAGGGGATGCTTTAGCGCTCCTCGTGTCGTCCAAAGGGGGATGAAAGCGCTCAGGCATGGAACGGCATGGAGGAAGAGGGACTCCGGATCGAGGCTTGACAGGGCAGCATTCATATCCGGCCGGAGACGAGGGCAGCTCGCCAGGAGGCAAGTAACCTACCCCGTGACCTGTGGATGTTCAATATACGCTCTGGAAGCACAGGGCCAGCAGGGAGACATAGAAGATGAGAGAGCCGATTATCAGGTTGATGGCCGCCGGGGCATGCCTTTTATATTTTGCCGATACCCCGGCGAAAAACAGTACCACGGCAAACAATACCGTGAGCAGGGTGTAATCGTTGGATTGCCTTATGTAATCTCTGGCTTCCGTGGAGTAGCCGTCTGCCAGGTTGAAATAAGCCCTGGCTTGAATGTCGCTGTCCACGACATAGTCCGGGAGTTCGAAAGGATTGCGCGGTGCATCGGGGTTGTTGCGAGGATCAAGGGCTGTCCAGGCATCCACCGCTCTGCGCAAGCGGTCCGTGAAATAATGATCCTTAAAGGATTCCAGTGCCTCTCTTGCGATACTGGGATTATCGTAGAGTTCAACGAAATCGAGGAAAGTATCCACATCGAGTATCATCTTGCGATCCGCCTCGTCGGCGCTGACCACGGCAAAGCTCCTGCTGGAGTTGGACTTCGCGAAAGCAACGGATGCTCTTGAGCTCCACCTGGCCGCTTGATAGGAACACCACGCGGTGGCGATGACGGCAAAGGACATGAGGATGGCAGAACATACCTCCAGCCATTCGCTCTTCTCCCTCTCCCCTTGTTTATCGGGTGTTTCCTCTTTATCCATATGGGTTTCTCCGCCTATCCTCTTCCCGCGACCGTTAACCTTTATCTCGAAAAGACGGCTTCTCATGTTCGCCTCCCAACCGTGTTTCGTGACACCGACCTGCGGCCATCCAAGTCCTCCCTTTCCATACCCGTCGCAGCCCCACGGAATCTCCAAGCCCGTGCTTCATATTATCGGCCAGGAGGTCAAGGTCTCCTTAACCGGCTGGACAATGGCCAATCGTAATGAGGAGGAACGAAGCAGCCTTTTCCGAGGCTCGTCATGCACCCGGTAAAAAGAGGAACGCGGCCCTTTCCGGTTGTATAATGAATATAGGACGTTCACCTGGACGCAAAATCGGGGGACAAAACCACTTTAGAGTAGGAGGTGGTTTTGTTTCCTTCCAGGTTGTTGATAGCCTTCATCATCCCTCTCGCCATCCTCGGGCTCGCCGTGTGGCTCACCGCTTCAGCGGAGATAAACCGCGGCAGTGTGCGTGTGGCGGGAGCCCTGGTGGGGCAAGCGGACGTGGACCTCTCCGTGCAGGAATGCTTCATCGAGGAAGGAGACCTCACGAGGAGCCTTACCGTGACCCTCGAGGCCCACAACCGTGGAGGGCTTGACGTGAACATGGACCCAAGGCTCTTTCACGTGGTCCTGAGCCATTCCTCCGATCCCCTTGGGGAGAGTCGCCCCCAGGGGACCTACACCCCCCTCCGGTACCGGTCCCAGTGCCAGCAGGCTCCCTCCAGCCTCACCCTGATACCCGCGGGGGCCAGGCGGTCCTACACCCTGGTCTTCTGGGGCCAGAATCTACCTAGGGGCGAGGAGTGGAAGGACTACTACCTTAGCCTGGAATATTACGATCCGGCATCCTCCCTCATGGCCAGCAAGCTCATAAAACCTGAGGAAAGATAGTAAAGGGTCAGGTCTTGAATTTTGATACATCCGAGTACCAAAATCACTCCAAACTTTCGTTCCCGCGCACCTATGGTTTCCTGACACTCGAGTATCAAAATTCAAGACCTGACCCCATGCCAGTCCTGGAGGGCTCTCACGTCCATTCCTCGTTGGAGGAGCGATTCCATGCCGTGCAGGGCGGCGCGCGCCGCGCTCATGGTGGTTATGAGGGGGATGTTGTAGAGCACCGCGTAGCTGCGGATGGACCACTGGTCGGAGCGTGGCCTCTTTCCCGAGGGGGTGTTGATGATCAGTTGAATCTGGCGGTTCTTCATGTAATCCACCACGTGGGGGCGGCCCTCGTGCATCTTGTTCACCACCTCCACGGGGATGCCGTTGCGGCGCAGGACCTCCGCCGTCCCCCGCGTGGCCAGGATGTTGAAGCCCAGCTCGTGAAGGCGGTGGGATATATGCACTATCTCCCGCTTGTCCCCGTCCTTGACGCTGACGAAGATGTTGCCGGACTTGGGTAAAAGGGAGCCGGCGGCGATCTGGCTCTTGGCATAGGCCATCCCCAAGTCACGGTCTATGCCCATGACCTCGCCGGTGGAGCGCATCTCCGGTCCCAGGATGGTGTCCACCCCGAAGAAACGGTTGAAGGGGAGTACCGCCTCCTTGACCGCTATGTGCTCGATCTCCACCTCCCGGGTGATGCCCAGTTCCCGCAGGGTCCTCCCGATCATCAGCTTGGTGGCCACCTTGGCCCAGGGTATGCCCGTGGCCTTGGAGACGTAGGGCACGGTGCGCGAGGCACGTGGGTTGACCTCCAGGACGTAGAGCTTCTCGTCCTTCACCGCGTACTGCACGTTCATGAGGCCTACCACCTGGAGTTCGCGGGCCAGGGCGTAGGTGGCCTCCTTTATCTCTTCCACCATGGC
>NZ_JACVJJ010000057.1:0-5576 GCF_015711935.1 Candidatus Solincola tengchongensis | reverse complement strand
GCCTTCCGAATCCCTGGACCGGGAGGTCGGCGAGGTCCTCAAGACCCTGGTCTCCAGGAGCCCCATAGGTTTGAGGCTGGGGAAGGAGGCTTTCTATGCCGTCATGGACATGCCCTTCGAGCGGGCGGTCGACTTCCTTTCCCAAAAACTGGTGGAGGTGGCGTCGACGGAAGACGCCGTAGAGGGGATAACCGCCTTCCTGCAGAAACGCGACCCGGTGTTCAAGGGGAAGTGAAAGCGTTTGTGGGGTTGCCATGAGGATATGGACAAGCTCGTCCACGGTCGTTCGGGCGGACTCTTACGGAGGTAGAGCATGGGCTTTCACGACAAGATAGTGATCAGCGCGGCGATCACCGGCGTGCTCACCGGCGCGGGCCAGTTCCGTGTGCCGGTCACGCCGCAGGAGATGGCCGAGGCCGCGGAGCAGGCCTACAATGCCGGGGCATCGGTGGTGCACTGCCATTTTCGGTCCTCGGACAGGCGCTCCTGGGGGTTCCCCACCTGGGATCTTCGGACGGTGGGGGAGATCATCTCGGCCATAAGGGAGCGCGTGCCCGAGATGATCATCAACATGAGCACCGGTGTCGTCGGCGGCGACATATCCGGACCCGTGGCCTGTCTGGAGGCGTTCAAGCCGGAGATGGCGGCCCTCAACGCCGGTTCGCTGAACTATCTCAAGATTCGTAAGGACGGCTCTTGGGCCTGGCCGCCCATACTCTTCGACAACCCGGTGGAGAAGATAAGGAAGTTCCTCGAGGTGATGCGGGAGAACGACATCGTGCCCGAGTTTGAGTGCTTCGACACCGGGATGGTCCGTTGCGTGGAGATGTTCAGGCGCAACGGCATGTTCGAGGGGCCTCCCCACATATCCCTGGTGATGGGGGTGGAGAGCGGTATGCCGGCGAGGGCCGACCTCCTGCCCATACTGGTGGACGAGATGCCGGTCGACGCCGTGTGGCAGACCATCGCCACCGGCCCGGGGCGGGACAGGATATGGGAAGTCCACCGCCGAGCGGCCGAGCTGGGAGGAAATGTCAGGACCGGCCTGGAGGACACCTTTTATCTCCCCGGCGGCGAACGCGCTCAAGACAACGGAAGGCTCGTCGAGGCCCTGGTGAAGATAGTCAGGGAAGCGGGGCGGGAGGTGGCTTCCCCCTCGGAAGCGCGCGAGATACTGGGCATAAGGCGGGGGAGATGAACATACGCCTTAAGCTCTTGACGCCTCGGCCCCTAATGCGCTAGTCCGCGTGGGACAGTTGGGCACCGTGGCGGTGCGGGGTGTGGGCATGGAGGGGTGGCGCGAGTATTCCCCCAACGGCCTCGGAAGCGAGGGATTATATCCCGAATCACGCCTCAGCCTTCCTTCTCCAGGAAGAGTTCCCTGAGCTTGCGCTTCACCACCTTTCCGGTCTCGTTCCTGGGTATGCTCTCCACCATCACCACCCTCTTGGGGATCTTGTACCCGGCTATCTTCCCCCTGCAGAAGGACCTCACTTCATCCAGGGAAAGCTCCCCGCCGTCCGCGGAGACGACCGCCGCCGTCACCGCCTCGCCCCACTGGGGGTCGGGCAGACCTATGACCGCCACGTCGGCGATCCTTGGATGCTGGTTGAGGACGGTTTCCACCTCCTGGGGGTAGACGTTCTCCCCTCCCGTCTTGATGAGGTCCTTCTTGCGGTCCACGAAGTAAAGGTACCCTTCCTCGTCCAGCTTCCCCAGGTCTCCGGTGTGCAGCCATTCCCCCGTGTACAGGGCCTCGTTGGCTTCCGGGTTCTTCCAGTAACGGGTGGTCATCCTGGAGCGCACCATTATCTCCCCCACCGAGCCCGGGGGAAGGGGGTTGTTGTTCTCGTCCCATATCTCCAGGTCGATTCCCCTCATGGGTTTTCCGCAGGTGTCCGGGTTCTCGAAGGCCACCTCGCCGCTCACCACCGTCACCGGACCCGTGCATTCGGTCTGTCCGTATATTCCCATGAAATCGCATTTCAAAGTGTCGCACAGGACCTTGAGCGCGAGCATCGTCTTACGGCCCATGCCGCCGCCGCTTATTATGAGGCGCAGGGGGGAGAAGTCCAGCCCCTGGTTCACCGCCTTGTCGAAGAGCACCAGACCCTGTTGAGCGGATACCAGCATGGTGATGGTCACCTTCTTCTCCGCCATGAGCTGCGCTATGTCCTCGATTTTCAGCGCTTCGGGGACCACGTTGGCCCCTCCTTTGTTCATGGTGGCCCGGGACCTTATCATCCCCGCTTGGTGGAAATAGGGCATGATGGCCATGTAGACGTCCTCCTCGGTGACCTGCATCACCTCGGCGGTGAGATCGTCCACGGTGCTCGAGCCTTCCTGGGTCTGGAGGCATCCCTTGGGCCGTCCCGTCGTCCCGCTGGTGTAGATCAAAAGGACGGGGTCCTGGGGAAGGGCGCGGGGAACGTTCCGGACGCGCTTTTCCCCTTCGACCAGTTGATCGGTGGTAAAATCCGCTCCCTCAGCCTGGCCTATTCCCACCACGAACCGGAGGCTCGGACACCTCTTCCGCAACTCGGGGATCGCGCCTGCGTGTTCCCCGTCCACTATCAGCGCGCTTGTCTCGGCATCGTTCATGGCCCAGGACCATTCGGGGACCACATGACGCGTGTTCATCACGTGAAGAATCGAGCCGATCATGGAAGTGGCGAAGTGGCAGGCCAGGTAGTCCATGCGATTGTGCGCGAGTATGGATATCCTGTCCCCCTTTTTCAGCCCCAGGGACTGCAGCGCCCCGGCCAGGCGCTCCACGCGGTCGGCGAACCGCTCGAAGGTCACCTCCCCGCTCCCGCTGATGACGCATCTCCGCTGTCCGAACTTCTCCGCGGCCCGGAACAGTTTCTCGTGCAGCGGTATCAACTTCTCCTCCTCCCATGATCACGACGGACGCCGTCATTCCTTCAACGCGTTTTGGGATTCCCCCAGGGGCGGGGAATATATAACCAGGAGCTTGAGGCGTGAGGAGACCCCGCCCGGCGTTCCGTGAGGGGTGCCCTTCGGGTAATATATCAGCATGGGACTGGGGGTTTCCAGGATGTAAAGCACCTGTTCGTAATCCCGGTGAAAGTGCCTCTGGGCACCTCCCCCGGCCTCTATGGTACCCTCTATGACCTCAACCGCTTCATCGATGTACAGGCACCTGTTGGTGGTCTCGAAATGACCCGCGGGACGGTAGGGTAATATATCAGCATGGGACTGGGGGTTTCCAGGATGTAAAGCACCTGTTCGTGATCCCGGTGAAAGTGCCTCTGGGCACCTCCCCCGGCCTCTATGGTACCCTCTATGACCTCAACCGCTTCATCGATGTACAGGCACCTGTTGGTGGTCTCGAGATGACCCGCGGGACGGTAAGGCGGGACGTCCTCGGGCCTCACGACGCGGACGACGGATGCGGGTTCGGCCGGGGAAAGCCCCGTCTCCCGGTTCCGTGCCCGAGGCGCGATGTCCAGGACGGTCAGCCGGTCGGAGAGGATATAGAGTTCCGGACCCCAGTGAAAACCCGCGGGGACGACGATCAGAGAGCCCATGGACACCGGTGGACCCTCTGCCTTTTCCCGCAGGTCGGCCTCCCCTTCCACGATGTACCATAATCTTCCTGTCGGGCTCGGGCCGTAATCCTCCGCCTCGCCTTGCCCCATGATGGTCAGCTGGTCGATCGACAGATGCTCGCCTCGGAGCAGCTCCCTCCTCGTAGTCCTGATACACCCCTCGCAGGGCACGCTTTCCACCGCTTCGACCATGACGTAAACCGCCTGCCTTTCCCCGGCTTCCCCATCGTGACCCAACTCGACACCCCCTTCCGGCTCGACGCGTTTCTCTTTCGCTTCTCCCGAAATACCCCTGACTCAGGCGATGTGTCCCTCCCGATTCCATGCGGGCCTTCTCCGAATGGAGATCAAGGCCGCGGTGGTCGTGTCCGTTGTCGGATGTAAACACCCAGCCAATTTTATAACCGAACTCCTTCGCGGCGGCGAGGATTGGTGTTGAGAGGAACCGTCGTCCGGCATCACGAGGCCGGCATGTCTCGTTGCTGAGGGAAGCGAGCTGGTTCGAGCCGTCCAGAGGTGCGAGAAAGGCGAGCTTTTCAAGCGGACGAGCGGCCAAGGGGACCGCGGTGATCCCGCTCTGCGCGTTTTTGGGAAGTAACGGCGGGTCATTGCGCACGGCTGCTCCATCCCTTTAGGGCAAGCCGGTTCGCGCGGCCCGTTGCGTAAAAAGAAAGAACTACACCAAAGAATAGGTCGCGTAAAACATCTTGCTGAGGTCACGTAAAATATCATGCTGAAATTCAGGCGGGATGCTTTCCTTTCAGAAAAGAAGGCTGCCTTAGCGAAAGGAGCACCCCATGCAAGAGTACCAGATTGAATCGGAAGAGGCAGCCCTCGAGCTCACTGAGAACCTCACGGAGCAGGCCTGGACGGAGATCGATTCGTTGACCCGTAAAAGAGCTGTTCATAACGGACACTTTCTTTTCATGTTTCTACATGACCTTATGGGAACCGGAAGCCGCTGCCTCGAACGGTTGATGCCGTATCTTCGCGGCAGGTACTTCAGGGCTTGAAAAGAGTTGAGGGATGGCACCAGCATCCTGGCAAGGCAAGAGAGGCACACAGGACGAAAGAGCGGCCTCTTTCGCAGTTGACAATGAAGGCCTTAAAAAAGATAATTTTTACCGTCATCCGGTGGGAAGGATGTTTTCAATGTTGGAAAAAGGCTTGAAGAGGGAGAAAAGGAGCTTTGCCTGGTGGTGGCGGGCGCACCGTGGCGGTGCCTGCCCGCCGAGCGCGCGTTGAATTACGGGACAGGCATCAGGGCCACGGAGAGAGGAACTCCGTGGCCCTTTTATATAGGATAGGACGCTGTGGGTACATGTGCCGGTCGAGGGCCGAAGTGGCGGGGATGGGCCTCTTGAAGTGCTTTCACAGGAGGAGGAAGGAAGGTGAAGGGATAACCCTGGACGGTCTGGGCGTATCGGCAACGTTTCAGCGTGGTAGGTTAGGAGGAGGGAAGATGAAAGAGCAACCCAAGATAATCCATCTAGGCGAGAAGGACATCCCGGAGGCCTGGTACAACGTGCTGCCGGACCTCCCCAAACCCCTTGAGCCGCCTCTGCACCCGGCCACCAAACAACCGGTCGGCCCGGATGACCTGGCGCCCCTTTTCCCCATGGGCCTCATCGAGCAAGAGGTGAGCCAAGAACGCTACATCGACATACCGGGTGAGGTACTGGACGTCTACCGCATCTGGCGGCCCACTCCCTTCATCCGGGCCACCCGGCTGGAGAAGCACCTCCAGACGCCGGCCCGCATCTACTACAAGAACGAGGGGGTAAGCCCGGCGGGGAGCCACAAGCCCAACACCGCCGTGGCCCAGGCCTATTACAACAAGAAGGAGGGAGTGCGCAAGCTCACCACCGAGACGGGAGCCGGGCAGTGGGGGAGCGCCCTGGCCATGGGCTGCAGCTTCTTCGGCCTGGAGCTGCAGGTCTTCATGGTCCGCTCCAGCTACCAGCAGAAGCCCTACCGGCGGGTGCTCATGGAGACCTGGGGGGC
>NZ_JACVJJ010000056.1:0-59916 GCF_015711935.1 Candidatus Solincola tengchongensis | reverse complement strand
ATAGGCAACCACCTCGAATACGCCCCCCAGGCTGTCGCCCTCACGGCGGGCGCGGTCAACCTCCTCACGCATGCGCCGCGACGTCTCGGGCTCCAGGCAGCGCAGGGGATCTCCATCGGCGGCGGCTATCTCCTCCCTGCTCGGGAGGGCCCGCCTCTCCTGGACCCTGACCTCCCCCACCTGGAGGACGTGGGAATGCACGTGTACGTCAAGACAGATGAGAAGGGACTTGGCCAGCGCGCCGGCGCACACCCTGCCCACCGTCTCCCTGGCCGAGGAGCGCTCTAAGATGTCGCGTATGTCCCTGGTATCGTACTTCAACGCTCCCGCCAGATCGGCATGGCCCGGGCGGGGCCTGGTGAGCGGTTCGACCTCGACATCGCCGAAGGGGGACATCACCTTGAGCCATTTCCGGCTTTCCGCGTTCCGGACCAGCATCGCCACCGGGCTTCCCAGTGTCCGCCCTCCCCTGACCCCGCTCAGGACCTCCACCTCGTCCCTTTCCAGGGACATGCGGGGACCACGTCCGTACCCCAACCTCCTTCTCGCCAGCTCGGATTCGATGAATTCCCTGCTCACGGGTACCCCCATGGGCAGGCCCTCCACCACGCAGACGATTCCCGCCCCGTGAGATTCCCCCGCATCAAGAAATCTCAACATGTGCCGTTCCTCCGGATGACAGTGGCCTTCCTTCTTTGGTCGCCTTCCTTCTCCCCGTAATCCTCACCCCGGGCATCGGGCGCGCCCCCACAGCCATTGGATCCGCGATGTCGAGGCAAAGACTCAGGGGGTCTATGTCTCTACCAGGGAGTGATCTATGGCCGGCCTGGCTTCCTTGCCCAGGACGCATAATGAACCTGTAATCGCTCACCTCCGGCGATTATGAAACGGGATGAGCCACCTTCCCTCTCTCAAAGCGTAAAAGCAGTATTGATGACCACCTATGCGATTGCGAGCCTGAAGTGAGCCACAACACTCCTTGCAGTGCATAAAGGGGGCGGCACGCTCGCCGCCCCCTCTCCCCTCGTCCCGAACCTCATATCTTGCGCAGCTGGTTCACCTTGAGCTCGTAGGACTCGTCTCCGCAGGTCAGGATGACCGTCTGCTCGTCCTTTATCTCCTGCACCTTGAAGACCTCCGCGAAAGCGCTCCCGGCCTTCAGTTTCTCGTAACGGGTATCGTTCACCTTTATGTCCGCATACCGGATACCCCTTATCTCGTAGATGTCGGTCACCATCACCACGCGCTGGGAGAGGCCGGTGGTCACCGGTGTCGCGGAGGGTGCCGAGGTCACCGGAGCCCCGGTCGTGGTCCCGGTTGTGGTCCCGGCTTGATAATTGGGGAAGCCAAGCATCTGCCACTCCTTGCTCGCCAGGTCGCCGCTGTTCTGGCGGAGATTCCCCACCTCCCCCATCAGGGGATAGAAAGGATCGTTGAGCACCCATACCTCAACGTAAGGTATCTCCCCGGGTTGCTGCTCCATCTCCTCCATATGGATCTGGAACTTCTGCTCCACCATCCTGGAGGCCAGGGCCTGGGAATCCAGCCTCAGGCTCCCCTTTCCGGAGAGCAGGGACTGAGAGAGGGTCCCGGCACCGGCTTTCTCCCCGCCGGGCTCGGCGGCCATCACCAGCACGGCGGTGACCATCAGGGCCAGCGCCATCCCCACGAGCAACCTGGCCCTCGCCGGCTCAAGCCTCATTCCCTTATCGCCCTTGTCCTCGAGTCTTCGGTTCATGGTCTCTGTCACCCGCTTGTCCTCCCGCTCCGCACTGTCACCCGCTTGTCCTCCCGCTCCGCACGGAGCCGTCAAGGCGTGCCTCCGGCAGGTGCCCCACCGGGAGCGGTGATTAGCCCCTCTATACCCTGCGTGGTGGTGAAGAAGACCCTGAAGGTGATGCGGGCTTGGATATATGGCAGCCCGGCATCCGCTTCCTGGATCTCCAGCTTCACCACTTTCACCGAACGCGGCAGGCGTTCCACGTGATTGAAGAACTCCACGAGGTTGAAATATCTCCCGTTCAATGTGGCATCGCAGGTCATCACGTAGAAGTTCTGGGCCACCACGGGAATGGAGGGTGTGAAGGAGAAGAAGTCCATTCCCGCCTCTTCCGCCGCGTGGTCAATCTGTTCGATGACGTCCGCCAGCTCGACGTTCTCAGGAATGCGTTGCTTGAGAACGTCTATCTGGCGCAGGAACTGTTCCGGGTCCTTCTCCAGCTGCCTCAGCTGGTTGAGGCGGTTCTGCTCTGTCTGGATCCCGGTCTCTACCTCGGCTATGCGGTCCTCCACCTCCCCCACCTTGTTCTTCTGAGGAAAGACGATGAGGAAGAGGCCCAGGATGAGTACGATGATGCAGATGATGGCCACCGCCAGCAACCACAATCCCGCGCCTATTCTAATCCTCATACCCTCAGCCTCCCGTGGTCGCGGAGGTGGCCTCCGCCTGCCATATGGCTTTCTCCGGGTTCCACTGACCGGTGATGGTGAACTGGATGGCCCAGTCGCTGAAGGTCTCCTCCTGCACCTGGGTCACCCCCTGCGCGTCTGTGGTGGTCACCATCCGGGTCTCGGAGATGGTGGTCTGTGTGGATTCGGTTATCCACAGATTCGACCATTCCTCCATGTTCTGCAGCCTTACGAAGAACTCCGCCACCTTGGGGTGGCCGCGGAAATAGTAATAATAAGGATAGGCATCCAGAAATCCCTTGGCCTTGAAGTCGCTCGCCCGGGGCAACCAGGTCTGGATGCACAGCCATGCTGGGGTGGCGTAACCCCTGATCTGGATCGGGGTGCCACCGGCGGCCTGCTGCCCCACGGGTGCCCCGCCGGCCATGGCCTCCAGGGGCTGAGCGTCGATGGTCAGGCTGGTGAGCCAGATGGTGGGTGCCCTGGGGTTGGATGCCGTGGCCAGTCCCTCGGGCACGTACATGGCCAGGTCATTCAGCATCTGGGCCCAAGCCACCCTCCCGGCATTGGCCTGCTGATAGAGGGCCTGCAGGGCTTTCAGTTCCCTCTGCTGGGCCTCAAACCTCTCCATTGGCTTGGTCTGCTTTTTCAATTCCTCGAGCTCCGCCTGCTTCTGCTTCAGGGTCTCCTCCTTCCCCGACTTCTGTGCATGGAAGAGGAAATAGAGGCCGGCGATTATCACCACCGTGACCAGGCCCATGAGCACTATCCAGGGCGCCAAGCGAGGTTTGGCTACCTTCTCCTTTATCTCCGGCGGCAGGAGGTTGACCCTGGTCATCCCTCAACCACCTCCCGCAGCGCCAGGCCCACGCACACGGCCACCGTGGGCTCGATCTCCGCCAGTTCCTCCGGAGTATAAGGCAGCCTCCCTAACTGTACGTTCTGGAGGGGCTTTCCGACCTCCACCGGTATGCGGAGGCCGCGGTTCATCTCCTGGACCAGGTTCACGGTGAGGGAACCACTCCCGGAGAGGATGACTTTGCGGAAGGCCCTCTCCTGGGTCTGGGCGATATAATAATCGATGGAACGTCGTATCTCGCCCACGAAACCGAAGATGTCCTGCTGCAGGACCTCCTGGGCCTCGGGGTTGGTAACCTTCCCCCGGCGCACCGCCTCCGCTTCCTCCCACTGCATGTCCAGGCGGTTGACCATGTTCCTGACGAAATCGTCCCCACCACGGAGAAGGAAACGTGCGAAGCGGGGGACGTTCTCCTTGAGGATGGTGATGTTGGTTATGCCCGCCCCCACGTTTATCAGACATACGGCCTCCGCCTCCTCGTAGGCGGCCTGCAGTTCTGCCAGGGGAATCAGGGAACGGGGCAGGGCGAAGGCCTTGAGGTCGATGGCTGAGGGCGTAAGGCCTGCTTCCCGGAGCACCTCGATGAAGGTGTTGATCATATCCTTGTGGGCCGCCACCAGGAGCACGGTGAGCATCCGCTCTTCCTCAGCGGTCATGAACTCCTCGATGATGTCATAATCCAGGATGGCGTCCTCGATGGGTATGGGTATGAACTCCTGCACCTGGAAGCGCAAAGCGCTGTCCAGTTCCTCCTTCTCCATATAGGGCAGCTCTATGGGCCGCACTATGACCTTCTGGTTGGCAATCCCGAGGATGACCGATTTTTCCTTGATGCCGGTTATGGACCAGAGTTCCTTGAGCGCTTCGGCCAGCGTGACCCCGTCCTCCACCTCGCCGTCCCGGACCACCCCTTCAGGTATGGGAACCGTTCCTAGGTTGGTAAGAACCGGCGCTTCCTTCCCAGCGGTCACCTCGGCCACCTTCACGGAATTGGAGCTGATGTCCAGGCCGACATAGACCTTGCTCTTCCTGGGGCTCATGTCAACCCCCCGATCCTATCCCTTCTCCACCCTCTGGGTGCCCCTGGAGAGGTACTCGTTGACGTCACTTTCCTTTATACGATAATTCTTGCCCACGCGTATGGCGGGTATCTGGCCGCTCTTCACCAGACGGTACACGGTCATGTTGGAAACCCTGAGGATGTTGGCCACCTCGTTGACCGTCAAGAGCTTGTTGCCGCTTTCCCCAGCCACTTATCCTCCAAACTATACACTTCCACGCGACCGGTACACAATCCTTTCCCCTCAACCGGGAAAGCCCGCAGCTGCATTGTTCAACAATAAGCGGCATTACATTAATTCGCCCACAACCGCAACAAACTTTAGCACTTTTTTATAATTTTCACATTTGACTAAAATCTTATGATTTTTTGTTTTTAATTGTCAATAGTTAAAGAATTCAACACACACAACAAGAGCATTCAGCCGCCCAAACGATTTACCCCCAAGCTCTTCCCTTTTACGGATCAGCCCTTGGAGAACTGGGATATGAGGGAGAATATGGGCATGTACAGAGACACCACGATGGTTCCCACCACCACGCCCAGAAAGACTATCAACATGGGCTCCAGTAGGGAGGTGAGTGCCTCGACGGTCGCCGCCACCTCGGAGTCGTAGAAATCCGACACCTTGTTGAGCATGGTATCCAGGGCGCCGGTCTCCTCCCCAATAGCCAGCATCTGCGTGACCATGGGGGGGAAGAGCGGGCTCTGACCCAGGGGCCTGGCGATGGATTCTCCTTCCTTAACCCCCGTACGGACGTTGTCCACGGCTTCGGCCACCAGTACGTTGCCCACCGTATTAGAGGTGATCTCCAACGCCTGCAGTATAGGTACGCCACTGGCCACCAGAGTTCCCAAGGTGCGCGAGAAACGCGAAAGTGCCATCTTATGGAAAAGCGGGCCGAAGACCGGCAGGCGCAACTTCAGAGAGTCAAGCTTTTTGCGCCCAGCGGGCGTCCTCAGCCAGCGACGCAGGAAGACGACGCCCACGATGACCAGTACCAGCAGTATCGCGCCCTTCCAACTGGCCAGGAAATGGCTTATGCCCACGATGATCCTGGTGAGGAAAGGCAATTGAGCCCCCATGTCCCGGAACATCTTCTCAAAGATTGGGACCACGAAGATGAGCATGACGAAGAGGAGGAGGATGGATATGGCGAACATGGCCGCCGGGTAGGTCATGGCCGATTTTATCCGCCGGCGGATTTCGTCCTCCCCCTCCAAGGTGGTTGCGATACGCAGCAGCACATCGTCCAGCACACCGCCGATCTCCCCGGCCTTCACCATGCTCGTGTACAGGTCCTTGAAGATGTGGGGGTGCTTGGAGAGGGCGTCGGAGAGGGATCGCCCCATCTCCACCTCGTGCTGCACGTCGGTGATGACCTCGGTGAGCACCGGGCTCTCGGTTTGCTCCGAAAGGATACTGAGACACTTGACCAGCGGGAGGCCGGCGTTGATCATGGTGGCGAACTGCCTGGTGAAGACGGTTATGTCCTTCGACTTGACCTTGGGTTTGAATAGACGGATCTCCCGCTTGGTGATGGGAATTCTTTCCTCTTCAACACCTATGACGAAGTATCCCATTTCCCTGAGGCGTTGGGATACCGCAGCCTCATTATCTGCCTCTAGCTTGCCGGTGATTATCTTGCCCTGGCGATCTCTGACCCGGTAAGAATAGGTGTGCGCCACAACCCCTCTCCTTTTCCGCGCCCCTCTTACTCCATATTAAAACATATAGAATTTATAAACAATATTGTCAATAGATTACAATCCTTAACAATTTACAACTCTTACAACAATCGTTTTTCTAATCTTATATCGTATTTATGGCAACAAACCTTAATTCCCTTTAGCCTCATCCCCTCCCTCGGTTGTCCTCTTTCCTCGGGGCAAGGCTTCGCCGCAATCATCATTGATTAATTTGACGAGTAGGCTCTGGCCAACTGAATCCCTTTGCGTGACCAATCTCAGCCGGTTGTAAAGGACTGCTTCGAGATATACGCGGAGAGCCTCGCCTGACCTTCCGGAGGCTCCGTAGATCACCGCTAGATCCTTGATAAGTGTATAGTGTGGCACTATGCGTGGTTTTAATTCCACTGCCATCTCGAACGCCTCTGCGGCTTCGTCGATCCTCCCTTCCCGCAGATGGATATCCGCCAGGCTCGTGTAGAGATCGGCGGAATCGGGGTTGGCCTCTATTCCTCGTTCGTTGAGCTCCAGTGCCTCTCGCGTCCTGCCCGCCTCGTATATCAGCCCGCAGACCACATAGTAGGCATCCACATAATGCGGGTCGAGATAAATGGCCAAGAGATAGTAGGGTACCAGTTCCGGATCGCTGCCGTACTCGTGGTAAAGCCTATCCGTCTTGATGAAGAAGGTGTAGGCGAGATATTGCCGGATGCCTCCCATGAAGCGGGCCAGGCTGGCCGCGGAGGGGAAGTTTCCCGCCCTCTCCGCGGAACCGGCGGGAGTGCGGTCCAGGCTTATCTGGAAGAAGGCGGCCAGGCACAGAAGGATGACCGCCGGGACCAAGACCTGTTTCCAAACGCCGTTCTTTGGTGCGCCTTTCATCTTCCGTTTCCCTGCAACCAGAGCACGGCGGGGCTTCCGTGTTCGCCGCCCTTCGGGGAAGCGAATCCATAGACGGATACCGGGGTCTGTGCCCTCTTACCTCGCTTCACCGCAGGACACCCCCCTCCACCTCGCGCTCCCGCCGAGTCCCCATCCCATTCCTCGAGGCACCGCCGGGTGTCTGGGAATCCCTCCTCCACGGCGGCACCGCTGGCCGGACCCGCCGGTGGGGCTCGGCCCTCCGTTTCTCGCGCCCCTTTCCGATGCCGGTGTTCCTCCTATGGCCCCGCCCGACAGCGATGCGTAGCTCACAGGTCCTTCCTTTCCAGAATGAAGGCGCCCAGGACCAGGAAGATGACCACGAAGGTCGCTGCCAGGCCCAGCAGGAGGAGGAACTCCACGGCACCCACGCGGAAGACCCTCTCTCCGTGGGCCACGGTCTCGTTTATGTTCAACCTCTCCAGATTGGGCAGAAGGTAATAGGCCAGTCCCGCCATGCCCCTCAGCACCGCAGGATGTCCGGAATCGGTCATGGTGCGGTAGAGAAAATCGCCCTTCACATGACATACGACGTAGAAGAGGCCGGTGATCAATATGCAGACCACGGGGCTCAGGTGAACGGAAGCCAGCATGGCTACCGCGGCCAGCACCGCCGCCTCGAGGAAGATGGCAAACACCGCCTTGACCAGCCCCGGGCTGAACACGCCGAACTTCACGCCCACCAGTGCCAGGATCACCAGATAGGCGACGATGAGACTTACGGCCAGGACGGCCAATATCCCCAGATATTTTCCGATAAAATAGCCCTTTCTGCTCACCGGGCGCGACAACGTGTTGTAGATTGTCCTCTTTCTCATCTCCCCCGAAAGGATGTTGGAGCCCATGACCGTCGCCAGGATGAAAGCCATGATGCTCACCAATCCCAGGGACGCTTCCCTGGCCAGGTCCAACTGGACCCCGACCTCCGCAGAGGGGAGCATTGGGACCAGGAAGATGAGGATGACGGTGAAGGCTAGGACGGCGTAAAAGACCTTGCGATGTACGGCGTCCTGCACCACCCCCCAGGCCACGGTGAGGAGGTCGGTGAACTTCTTGCTCATCTCACCCGCCTCCTTCCCGGCCCACCCGCTCCAGGAAGAACTCTTCCAGGCTCATGCGCCTTGGCCCCACCCTCTCCACCGCAAGCCCGGCATCCAGGAGCGCGCGGAGGACGGCCTCCAGCGACTGCCGGGGCACCACAACGCCGCCGCGATCCCCGGTCCAGGCCGCCGCAGGAGGAAGTCGCGGTTCCGTGCCTTCCCGGGGAGGGGAAGGGAGGGAGACCAGGAACTCGTCGCGGGAACGCAGGAGTTCCTCCAGGGCCCCGGATGCCACGTTGCGACCCTCGGAGATGATGGCCACCCGATCGCAGATCTCCTCGATTTCCGATAACTGGTGCGAGCTCAAGAGCACGGTGACCCCCGAGCGGCGGAGGCTTTCCAGGAGGTTTCGCACCTCTATCTTTCCCAGGGGATCAAGGCCCGTGGAGGGCTCATCCAGGATGAGGAGCTCCGGCTCGCTCAACAGGGCCTGGGCCAGCCCGACGCGCTGCAGCATCCCCTTGGAGAACTTCTCCACGGGAAGGTCCGCCGCCTCTTCCAGGCCCACAAGGCTGAGGAGGTGAGCGGTGCGGGCCGCTATGCTCTCCCTGGACATGCCCGAGAGCCTCCCGTAAAAGTGGAGAAGCTTCCGCGGGGTCATGTAAAGCTCGTAGTAAGGCTGTTCGGGGAGAAAGCCCACCCGCGCCCGCGCCCTGGGGTCCGAGACCTCGAGGCCAAGGAGGCGGATCCGACCTGAATCCGGCCTCACCAGCCCCATCACCGCTTTAAGGGTGGTGGTCTTCCCTGCCCCGTTGGGCCCCAGCAACCCCACCACGCTGCCCCGGGGGACCTCCAGGTCGAGGCCCCTTAGAGCCACAAGAGGAGGCCGGCCCCACTGAGATGGATAGCTCTTGTGCAGATCCTCTATGCTGAGGACCGTCTCCATTGCCGTCTACCCTATAAGCCTCTCCATCTCATCGCGGTTGTTGCAGCGGGACATGGCCACCTCGTAGGAGATTATGCCCCGCTTGTAGAGGGCGGCGATGGACTGGTCCATGGTCTGCATCTTGTACTGGCCGCCGGCCTGCATGGCGGAGTATATCTGGTGCACCTTGGCCTCCCGGATGAGGTTGCGGATGGCCGAGGTGGCCACCATGACCTCCACGGCGGGGACCCTGGACTGGCCGTCTTTTGTGGGCAGCAGCTGCTGGGTGACGATGGCCTGGATGGTGGAGGCCAGCTGCATGCGCACCTGCTGTTGCTGATAGGTAGGGAAGACGTCGATGATGCGGTCGATGGTCTGCGGCGCGTCCTGGGTGTGCAGGGTGGCGAAGACCAGGTGTCCCGTCTCCGCGGCGGTGAGGGCCGTGGAGATGGTCTCCAGGTCCCTCATCTCGCCCACCAGGATGACGTCCGGGTCCTGTCGCAGCACGTACTTGAGGGCGTTGGAGAAGGAATGCGTGTCCCCTCCCACCTCCCTCTGATTGACGATGCACTTCTTGTGCACGTGGAGGAACTCGATGGGGTCCTCCACGGTGATGATGTGCAAGTTGCGGTTCTCGTTGATGACGTTGATCATGGACGCCAGGGTGGTGGACTTCCCCTGCCCCGTGGGCCCGGTGACCAGGACGAAGCCGCGGGGCAGCATGCAGAAGTCGTAGAGCACCGGGGGCAGGTTCAGCTCCTCGATGGTCTTGATGCGGTAGGGGATGATGCGGAAGGCGGCCCCGATGCTGTTCCTCTGGAAATAGGCGTTGACCCTGAAACGGGCGCTCCCCGGCACGGAGTAGGAGAGGTCGAACTCCAGGTTGCTCTCCAGCTGCTCCCGTTGCCGGGCGGTGAGGATGCTGTAGACCATGTCCCGGGTGTCATTGGAGGTCAGCCTGGGATATTCTTCCAGGCGGACCAGGACCCCGTTGATGCGCATCACCGGCGGCGCCCCCACCGTGATGTGCAGGTCGGAGGCGCCTCTCACCAGGACTTCCTCCAGCAGCTCGTTGATGTCCAGCTTTGCCACTATCCTCTCCTCCTCTCGGACGGTTTTTGCGGCGAACGCCTACATGATGACCCTCAACACCTCTTCCAGTGAGGTTATACCCTGCCTGACCTTTATGAAACCCTCCTCACGCAGTGTGCGCATGCCCTCCGACCTGGCCATCTCGGCGATCTCCACGTGAGGGGCGTTTCGGGCCACCAGGTGCTCGATGTTCTCCGTAACCTCCAGGACCTCGAAGATGCCCACCCGCCCCCGGAAGCCGGTGTTGTTGCAGGCTGGGCATCCACGGGGGCGGAAGAGGACGTGTTCTTCCTCGTCCCCCCAGCGGAAACCGATCTTCTCCAGGTATTCCTCGTCCGGCTCGTAGGGCTCCTTGCAGCGCTCGCAGAGGCGCCGGGCCAGCCTCTGGGAACTCACGCAGTCCACCGCGGAGGCGATGAGGAAGGGCTCGATGCCCATCTCCAGGAGACGGGTCAGGGCGCTGGGGGCGTCGTTGGTGTGCAGGGTGGAGAGCACCAGGTGTCCGGTGAGGGCGGACTCGATGGCTATCTGCGCCGATTCCGGGTCGCGGATCTCGCCGATCATCACGATGTCCGGGTCGCACCGGAGGATGGACCTCAGCGCGGCGGCGAAGGTAAGCCCCGCCTTGTAATGCACCTGCACCTGGTTGATGAGAGGCAGCCGGTACTCGACCGGGTCCTCCACGGTGATGATGTTCTTCTTGATGGTGTTGAGCACGTTGAGGGTGGCGTATAGGGTGGTGGTCTTCCCGCTTCCGGTGGGACCCGTGACCAGTATGGTCCCGTAGGGCTTGTTGAAGCTCCTGGAATATCTTTCCAAGTTTTCCTCGCTGAACCCCAGCTCTTCCAGGCTCATGAGGGAGGCGCTCTTGTCCAGGATGCGCAGCACTATCTTCTCCCCGTGGATGGTGGGCAGGGAGGCCACGCGAAGGTCCACCGGTTTGCCCATCACCTCCACCGAGGTACGGCCGTCCTGGGGAAGCCTCTTCTCGGCGATGTTCATGTCCGCCATGACCTTTATCCTGGCCACCACCCCGGGATGGATCTGCTTGGGGTTGCGCCTTATCTCGTGAAGTACGCCGTCGATGCGGAAACGTATGCGCACGTCGCTCTCCATGGGCTCGATGTGCACGTCGCTGGCCCGGTCGGCCACCGCCTCGGAGATGAGCAGGTTAACGTATTTCACGATGGGGGCGTCCTCGGCGTCCGCCGTCTCCCCCGCTTCCTCCACCACCTTCTCCACGAACTCCTCCGTCCCGAGGTCCAGATCGGCCTCCGAACGGCAGTAGCGGTTGATGGCCGACACGATGTCCTCCTTGGTGGCCACCACCGGCTCCACGTCCATCCCGGTCATGATGCGCACGTCATCGAGGGCGAAGACGTTTGTGGGGTCGGCCATGGCCACCAGCAACTTGTCCCCCTCGAACCCGATGGGGATCAGGGTATAGCGGCGAGCCAGCTCGGCGTCCACCAGCGAGCAGGCGGAGATGTCCACGTCGTAGTTGGCGAGGTCCACGTAGCGCAGTCCTATCTGCCTGGCCAGGATGGAGGTCAGCGCGCCCTCGCTGACCATCTTCATGTCCACCAGGACCCGGCCCAGGGGCTCACCGGTCTCGCGCTGCCTCTCCAGGGCCTGCTGCAACTGTTCCTCGGTGATGACCCGGTTCTTGACCAGTATCTGTCCTAGTCTCTCCTTCTTGGGCTTCTCCATCTACCGCTCCGCCTCCATGCCGCCACGTCTCCTCACCGCCTCACGGTAGGCCTGGCGCATGGCCTCCAAGGGGGCGGCTATGCCCGTCCACAGGGTGAAGGATGCCGCCGCCTGATGGACGAGCATCTCTCCCCCATCCACCACCCTGGCCCCCCTCTCCGCGGCACGACGAAGAAAGGGTGAGACGCCGCCGTATTTCAGGTCTATGGCCCATTTCCCACCGCTCAGGTCCGCGTAATCGAGGGGCAGCTCCTCCCCCTCCTCCCCGGAGAGGGGGGTGCAGTTCACCACCAGGTGGCATTCCCGCAATACCCTGGCGCCCTCCTTATCCAGCTTCTCAACCCTAATTTCGGTAGAGGCATCCACGCCCTTTAACCTCTCCCTGAGTTCGTGTGCCCTGGATTCCGTGCGGTTGAGCACGTATATAATGCGGGCGCCCTCCCGCATCACGGCGAGCGCCACCGACCTCGCCGCGCCGCCCGCCCCGATGAGGGCCACCGCCCTCCCGCCCACCTCCGCCCCCACCTCCCTGAGCAGGCCGAGGAAACCCACCGGGTCGGTGTTGTGGCCCACCAGGCGCCCTTCCTCCACTACCAGGGTGTTCACCGCTCCCAGCACCTCGGCATCGCCGCGTAGCTCGTCCGAGAGCCTGGCCGCCTCCAGCTTGTGGGGTAGGGTCACGTTGGCGCCCCGGAAATCCAGGGCCGGCAATCCCCGTAAGGCGGCGGTAACCTTTCCCGGGGCGACGCGAAGGGGCACGTAAACCCAGTTCATCCCCAGGGCACGGAAAGCGGCGTTGTGCATCGCGGGGGACAGCGTGTAATGAATGCCGTGTCCGATTATCCCCACCAGCTGCGTATTACCATCTATTTCCATAGATCGCCTTTCCTTTTCCTCGCCGTCCCCGGAACATGAAAGCCGGAGCGCCGGAATGGTGAACATTACCGGCTTCGGATGTTGCTTCGCATTCCCGCTTTCCTATTTTATCGGCTCCAACGGAGGGCGAAAACGGGGCGAACCGGGAAGGGTGGAACTCCGTCGCTCACTTGTCCAGGGTCTTGAGGATGTCGTAGAGGAGACCCAGGAGCACCTTCTTCACGTCTTCCTTCTCCAGGGCGTTACAGGGGATGACCTGGACATCGCCGTCGATGTTCAGCTCCTTGCGTATCCTCTCTATGGTGGCCTGCTGGTCCCCGTCAGGCATGCGGGTGGCCCCCACGACGAAGGGAGCGTCGGAAAGGGTGGAAAAGAACTCCAGGATGCGCCTGCCCTCCGGGAAGGTCTCCGGACGGCTGGCGTCCAACATGAGGATGTACCCCAGCATGCCCTCGGAGAGGATCTGCCACATGAAGTCGAACCTCTCCTGGCCTGGAGTGCCGAAGAGATAGAGCACTATGTCCTTGGAGATGGTGATACGGCCGAAGTCCATGGCCACAGTGGTCTCCGCCTTGACCCTCCGCGTGGAATCGGAGATGGCCCTTTCAGTGGAGACGATGGCAATCTCGCTTATGCTCTTGATGAAGGTGGTCTTACCGGCGCTGAATGGTCCGGTGACCACGATCTTGAAGGAACGCAACTCCTACTCCACCCCTTACAATCTCTTGATGCCATCGATGATGCGCATGATCAGGCTCTTGGTCACCGCCTTATCCCGCCTCACCTTGGGGACCGGCTTCCCCTTTTCTATTTCCTCCACCTTACCCTCTTCTCCTTTCGGCTTTATGGGTATCTTGATCTTCTTTGTCGGCTGGGGTATGGCGGCCCCGGTGAGCTCCGCCAGCTCCCTCTCCAGAGAATAACTGTCGATGTCCAGCTCGCCGTATTCGACCTCCTCCTTCTCCAGGGAGGGTGCCGCCTCGTGAACGGCGGGCGTGCTCCCCGCTCCGGCCACTGTCTCCATCGGCCTTTTCGTTTCCGGGGTTGAAGGCGGAACGCCAATGCCCGGCATGCCCTCCGCCTGCGCCGCGGCGGGCTCCTCTCTTGCCAACCTCCCCGGCTCCACCGTGGGGGGCGCCTCTTCCGGGGCGAGCTCCGCCTCCGTGGGGAGTGCCTCGGCCACGGCCTCCACGGCCGGCTCGGGCCCCGGTGCGGTCACGGGCCTCTCCAGCTCGGTGACCGGGAGGAATTCCTCCTCCGCCCTCACCTCCTCCGCGGTAGGGGCCTCGGCCGCCGGGGGAGCCTCCACCAGCCTCTCCAGGAGGTCCAGTGGACGGGGAGCCTCCACGGAGGGGGGCGCCTCTTCCGGGGCGAGCTCCGCCTCCGTGGGGAGTGCCTCGGCCACGGCCTCCACGGCCGGCTCGGGCCCCGGTGCGGTCACGGGCCTCTCCAGCTCGGTGACCGGGAGGAATTCCTCCTCCGCCCTCACCTCCTCCGCGGTAGGGGCCTCGGCTGCCGGGGGAGCCTCCTCGCCCCCCTCCTCCAGCTCCCTGACCAGCTCCTCTATCTCCGTGCCCACTTCCTGCACGGGAGCCTCGGCGCTCAGTATCTCCTCCTCGAGGGCGGCCAGCTCCTTTTCCAGGTCCCCAAGCTCCAGTCCCGCCTCTTGCGGCTCACCCTCCAATATCTCTTTCTCCAGCTCCTCGATCTCGGAAAGGATGTCCTCTCCCACTGCCTGTACCCCGAGGTCGAGGGCCTTTAGGGAATCATCGACATCGAAGAATGTCCCGGAAGCGGCCTTCTCCAGAACCTCCTCCGGAGCGGCTTCCGCGGTCTCCGGCTTCCCCGCGGCCACCGCCTCTTCGGCGGTGAGGTCCTCGAGCATGACCCGCTCCAGGATATCCGCCGACCCGCCCTCCACCGCCTTCTCCCGGACCTCCGCCTCCAGGCCCTGCAGAGGGATGCCGCTCGCCGTCCCCGCGGCCACCGCCTCTTCGGCGGTGAGGTCCTCGAGCATGACCCGCTCCAGGATATCCGCCGACCCGCCCTCCACCGCCTTCTCCCGGACCTCCGCCTCCAGGCCCTGCAGAGGGATGCCGCTCGCCGTCCCCGCGGCCACCGCCTCTTCGGCGGTGAGGTCCTCGAGCATGACCCGCTCCAGGATATCCGCCCCCGCGGAAGGGACTTCGCCCCCTGCGGAACCGTAGCCTGTCCTCCTCTCCAGTTCCTCGAGGGGTATCTTTACCGTGGAGGCGCTCTTCTCCTCTTGAGCGCCGCCCAGGCCGGCCAGGATCTCATCCAAGCTCCTCTCCGTGATCCCGCGCAGGACGGCTTCATCCCCCGGCGCGAAAGCCGCAGCGGGAATCTTTTTCTCCTCCATACCCGCCTTCCCGGCTTCCCTCTCCACCTCCTCGGCGGGCCTCACTCCTTCTCGATATGCGCCGTCCAGTACGCCTGAGGGATAGGGGGCAGGATATCCGGCCCCTTCGAGGGTGCGGGGTTTTTCCGCCGCCTCCCTCGCCGTTTTCCGGAGATGGCTCTTCCATTCCTCGGGGATCTCCTCGGGCTCCAGTTCCGGCAGCTCTTCCTCCCCGGCCAGGCGGGCTATCTTGCCATACTTCTTCTCCAGATAAGCCCTCTTGGCCGCGCGCGCCTCGGCGCTCTCCCGGGTTATGCGTTCGAGGGGAAGGGAGGGCCTCTCCTGTGGCGGGGAGGGTTTCTCTTCCGGCCCCTCCAGTTCCACCCCCTCCGGGAGGAGGGCGCTGATCTTGCGCTTCAACTCCTCCAGTTCCGCTTCCTTTTTCTCGATCTGCAGCGCTTTCTCCGCCTCTTCGCTCTCCTCCAGGGCGGCTCTCTTCATCTGCTGGATGACCTGCTCCTCCCTCCTCTTCTCCTCCTCCAAGATGCGCAAGGAACTCTCCTGAAGGGCGCTCTCCCGGACCTCGGGCTCCGTGACCGCCTCTGCGGTGACGGCGGCCTCCTCCTCGATGAGTATCTCCCCCTCGGTATCCCCTCCGATCTCTATCTCCAGAGGTTCCGTTTCCAACGCCTCCGGAACGCCTTCCGGAATCGCCGCCGTTTCCGGTTTCACGCCCGCTTCCTCCGGCTGCTCCGTCACCACCGACTCCACTGATGCGGACACCGGAATCTCGCCCGTTTCCTCGGGAGCGGCCGCTTGCGGCTTGACGGCCCTCTCCAACGGGGGTTCCTCCGCCGCCAAGCGGTCCATGACCGCGCCCACCGCCTCCTCGACGCCGGCCAGGGGCGGAACCTCGGGGGCCTCCATCGCCTCCTCCACCGCCGGGGCGGAAATCGAGTCGACCGTACCGGCCTCGGCCGCCTCCGCCCTATCCTCTGCCACCCCGGGAAGGGCTTCCTCGATGGAGGGAATCTCTTCCAGCTCGGCAATTTCCTCCAGAAGCGGTGCTTCCAGGACCTTTTCCTCGCCTTCCGCAGCCTCCAGCTCGTGGGCCAACATCTCCAGCCGGCTCTCGGCTTCCTTTTCCTCTCGATCGGGAGTGACCTTCTCCAGGAGGCCGGAGCTGATCAGCCCGTACAGGATCTTGCAGGTGTGCAGGGTGCTCATGCCGGTCTGCTCCACTATCTGGCGCACCGTCTTCTCGCCGTCCACGTGGGTGAGGACCATCCACTCCTCCGGGGTGAGGCTTATCTGGGCGGCTTCCCTCCCCTGCATGGAGGTCATCTTGAAGACCACGTCGAGGTTGGGGATCTTCTTCTCGATGCGGTTCCACTCGTCCAGGCGCCTGGAGCCCTCCATGATGAGCTCCTCGGTGCTGATGGAGAGCCCTATGTCCTCCTCGGGGAAGACAACGCCGGGCTGGAACTCGAACTCGCCGTCCGTCCAGCGGAGCATCTCGAAGACGGCGTCCTGAATCTGCTCCTCCACGAAGACTTCCAGCTGCTCCTTGGTGATGTAACCCAACCTTATCAGGAGCTGGCCCAGGCGCTGCCCCTTGGCGGAGGTCTTCTGCAGCTCCAGGGCCTCCTCCAGCTGGGTGCGGGTGATTATCCCCGCACCCAGGAGCTTCATGCCCAGGGACTGCCTCTTCCAGTTGGTGGTGGCGAAGAAGACCTCCCCGTTTCGGAAGCATATATATCCCCTGGCCTGCCCCCTTATCAGGTTCAAGGTGCCGTTCTTCTTTCCGAAGTTCAGGAGCTGAAACAGGTCGGGAAGACTGAAATCCTTTAGGCTTCCCTTAAGAGCCATGACCCATCTCCTCTCGCCGGGACAATCCCTTTTTGCGGCGACACCTTCTCAGGGCTCTCCGCGCCAAACCCCGGCTTCCGATCTTCCCTCCATCTATATTTATTCGTATTCAGGAGCCCTTTTGATAACTCCCCAACAACCCGGCACCCTTCCCGCCCCGGCCGGGGCTTGGGGTTACTCGGTATCCCTGCGGCATCGATCCCGCTCCGGGAGGGAGGCTCCCTCTATGATTTCAATATATAACCGATGCCCTTTTTCTGCTCGCTCCCCTCGGCCTCCATCCCTCCGAGAGTGCATCGCGCCACACTATTCGTATTCGATGCGGAACTCGGACTTAATGATCTCGGCGATCTTCTTCGCCGCCCCCTTCACGTCGTAAAGCACCAGGCCCAGCTTGCTCCCCTTGCGCACAAGGGCGGTCAACACCGCGTCCTCCCCGGCGGCCATCAGGAAAACGTATCCCTCCTTGCCCTCCACGAAGACCTGGGCCAGCTCGCCCCGCCCCAGCTCCTCGGAGGTCCTCTCCCCAAGGCTGAGCAGGGCCGCGGACATGGCTCCCAGGCGGTCTTCCTCCAGGGTGTTGGGAAGCACCGAAGCCATGACCAGGCCGTCCATGCTCACCACCGCGGCCGCGTCCACTTCCGCGGACTTGGATACCAGCTCACTAAGCGCGCTTCGCAGCCTCGCTTCCCTCGATTCCGCCAAGTAACCGACCTCCCACGAGTACGATCTCCGGCTGACGATTCAGGGGTCCGGGCTTCACTGGAAAAGGGCGGAGAGCTCCTCCGCCGTTCGCTTGGCCTCCATGAAGACCACTCCCAGTTTGGCTTCCGGTCTGACCAGCAGGGACAGGAGGGCATCCGGACCGCAATGGAGCAGCAAGAGGTATCCCTGGTCCCCCTTCACGTAGACCTGCTCCAGCGCCCCGCGCTTCAGGTCGCGGGCGGCCCTCTCTCCCATGCTGAGGACGGAAGCGGAAAGGGCGCCGATCATCTCCTCATCCGCTTCGTCCGACATGTCCGAGGCCAAGGCCATGGCATCGGCGCTTATGAGCACCGCCGCCTCTATCTCCGGCAGGTTGGACCTTAACTGCCGGAGTATGGAGTTCATCTTCTCGATGCGGTCCGATACCAAGTCAACCTCCCGAAACGGTCAAATCCGCATCCGAGCCTCCATTCCCCGCACGGGTCATAGAGAGCTTTCGATGACGGGAAGGAACTTGCGGATGTCGTATCTTGCCTTCCCAAGATTGGCCCCCGCGGGCAGGATGGATACCAGTATGGCATCGCTCCCCACCGCACTCATGAGTATGGCGCCCTTCTCGAACTCGAACATGGCCTGGGCCATGGGGCCCTGGGCGAGCTCCAGCCCTATCACTTCCGCTGCGCCCAGCGAGCTGGGAGCGATGGCGCCCACGGCCTCCAGGTGAGAGGCGTCCTCGCCCGCCGTTTCGATGATGAAGCCGTCCCTTCCCACCACCAGCGCGGCCCGAACCGTTCCGGTGGCCACCAACTCTTCCAGAACCTTCCTCAGATCGGGCAAACCACACCACCTCCTGCCCCGGGAATAACCGTCCTGAGCCCTTGACGACCTTGTAACGGTTTCCTTTCCACGGACACGAGAGTCAGGACCGCATCGCGAGGCGCCCGTGTCCGTTAATACTGTTGCTCAATTATAATAAAGTTAAGTTCTTACTCCAATGGTTAAGTATCGACATTTCCTCCTATTTCTTAACGAGGGCCTCCTCAATTCCGTATTTTATCCCCGTCCTCGCCTCGGGGGTAACTTCGCTCCTTCCCGTTCCGGCGCGGTTGCCTGAAATATCCTCTCCACGCCCCGCCTCCCTCCCGCACCCGCGCGTTCCCGCCCCTGTGCCCCCTTTGGGGGCTTTTCCAGCCCCTGCCGCCCGGTCCGGAAAAAGCTCAGACCGAGAGGACCACCGGGGGCCGTCTTCCCCGGGGCCATACACGCCACGCCTTCAGTAGATGGCCTCCTCCTTGTTCCTGGCCCTCGGCTCCACGAACCCCTCCCACCGCCTCCCGTCGACGGTCAAGGCCAAGGATCGGCAGTTTTCCACGCAAGTAAGGCAGCCCAGGCAGCTCTGGGGGTTGACTACCCGCGGCACCTTTTCCCCTCTCTCAAAGACCGGGTACTGGGTCCCCTCGGTCTGGGGGCACAGCTCCACGCATTCCCAGCAGCCTATGCACCGGCCTTCGTCCACCTCTATCCTTCGTGCCTCCGCCATGCCCGCCTCCTCCCGCCGTCAGTGCACCCCACAGGGGACACAGGGGGCGTAGGCCCTCACCACCATCTGCAGGACATCCGCCGTCTTCTCCACGCCTTCCCGCACGGTGGCGGCATAGGCCTCCGCCAGCGACCTCTCCAGGCTCCGCAGATTGAATTGCAGGGGGGAGATTATGGAAAGGTCTCTCACCAGCCCGTCCTCCCCGAGCTCCAGTCCGTAGACCAGAGCGCCTTCCGGAGCCTCGAGGTATGCCCTGGCCTTCCCCGCCCCAACGCTCAAGCCGCCGCCCAGCGGGCCTTCGGCCGGCCCGCTCAGGAGAGCGAGCATCTTCTCCCAGGCATGGATCATCTCCAGCATCCGCAAGGCGTGGGCCACCATGGGATAGCGGACCGGGAAGCCCCAGGTCTCTTTCACCTCGACCAACTCATCGTCCGCCCGGGGAGTGCCGTAGCTCCCGTTCACGTTCAGGCGCGCCAGCGGACCGACCCGGAGCTCCCCGGCTCCCTCCAGAGAGGCGTATACCACGTGCCCATGCGCGGAGGGCTCCTCCCGCAACCTGCTCCCCAGGTCCACCACAGGCCGGGGCTCACCTCCCTCCTCCCCGGTAACGAAGAGCGCCGGCTCGCCCTCGCCTATCTCCACCCCGCGGGGATGGCGCATGGCCAGATAGGAACCGTCGATGCTCCCCGCCGTCCTCACCCTCTCCTCGCTTCTCCTCAGGAGCAGCTTCACCAGCCTGGCCGTCTCCAGGAGGAGGGCCTCTCCCGACCTCAGCCTCTCCGCCAGGCTCTCCCTGGATTCAGGCCTCAGGTCTCGGATCGCTCCCCCGGGCCGGAAATTGAAACCGTGTACCTGCCTTCCCCCGACCTCGCGGAGCACGGCGGTACCCAGGGACTTCAGGCTCAGTAGCCTCCTCACCACCTCCTCGTCCACCCGGTAGATGCTCACCAGGTTGCGTAACCCGGGATCCGAAGCCGGGAACAGCAGGTCGGGCAGGCTGTGCAAGGCGAGCGAGACCGCATGGCGCTCGAAGAGCTGCGCCCACAGGGCCAGCTCGCGCAGGGTACGCGCGGCGGGAGGCACCTGCACCCCAAGGGCCTCCTCTGCGGCCATGCAGGCTGCCGCCTGGTGGAAGAGGGAATCCGGCCCACATATACGGGAGACCATGGGCACCAGGTTGTCCACGTGTGCCCCCCGGGCCATCAACTCGAACCCCCGGTATCCGAAGGCGGAAAACCGGGCCCGCGGCGTCGCCCCCTCTTCGGACTCGACCCGCAGGGCCGCATTCCCGTATATCCTGGTCAGAGGCCTTATCACCAGTTCGGCCATGCCCTCACCCGCGATTCTTCAACCCGGCCGGGTCCGTCCCGCCCCCCATCATCATTGCTCCCCCAAACGATGTATGTAAGGTGAAGTGCCTCCCGAGCGGCGTCTTCGCAACAGCGGTTCCGCGAGGCAGAAGAGGTAATAGGTACGGGGAGGGTCGGCAACCTCGGCCCTGATCTCCCCCTCCTTCTTCCCCGTGGCTCTGGACAGCCTTCTCACCGTCTCTGCTTCCATGTCCACGCCCGCCCGCTCCAGAACCCTTCCGGCGGGCCCCCGGCACCCCCGGCAGGGCACGCCCATCTCCGTGGGGCAGAGCGCCCCACAACCGTCCCGGGTGAGGGGCCCGAGGCACACAAACCCGGACTCCAGAAGGCATTTCCCGGGCTCGCCCGCGCCGTCGGTAAGGCGCCGCGGACCGGGTTGAGGGAGGGGCGGTGAGGTCACCCCACATTCCGCGCATACCGTGGAGCCTTCCCTGGAGAGCCGGTCTCCGGCCACCGCCGCCCGGAGAAACCTCTCCATCAGAGCGACGGGCGGGGGACACCCGGGAAGATAGGCGTCCACCCGGATGAAGGAATCCAGCGGGAGGAGCCTCTTGACGCCCTGGGGCCCTCCCTCGAAGGCCGTGTCGCCGAAACGCGACCTGAGGAGCCGGGATTCCGGGTAAAGATCCGCCAGTCCCTGCACCCCCCCGAAACTTGCGCAGGTCCCGAGGGCCACGACGCGGTCCGCCTTCTCCCTCACCTCCCTGGCCCGGAGAAAATGCTCCGTGTTCCTGACTGTGCCCTCCACCAGTGCCAGGTCGGCGTGGTCCCACTCTCGCCGGTCCATGAGGAAGGGGGCGTAGACCACCTTGTTCTCGCCGATGAGCTCGTAGAGATACTCCTCGAGGCTGAGGAAGACCATCTGGCATCCCAGGCAGGAGCTCAGCGAAAGCAGGGCGATTTCCATCTCTCACTCCAGGGTCGTCCTGAGCACCACCAGGCAGGCGCCAGGCCCGGCGTGCTCGGTCAGGAGGTCCACCCGGCGGCCGAATATCTCCTGCAGCATCCCGGCGGCGTAACCGTGCACCGCCTGGCAGGTCACGCCGCCGAGGGGAACACCAGCGGCCAGACAGGAACGGCGCAGCGGGCATTCCTCGAAGAGGAGCCTCACCAGCATCTCCTCCGCCTCGAAGACCCAGTAGTCCTCATCTTCCTGGTTTTTCCAGAGAGAGACCTTCCAGACATCCTCTCGGCCGGGGAAGACCCACTTGAGGGCGCGCTCCAGATCCTCCGTGCGGTCATGGGCCGAGGATTCCTTCCTGCCCAGGTCTTTTCCGGCGAAATACATGAGCTGGGCCGTGGACCTCCCGGTCACCTCCCCTCCTGCCTGATCCAGGACGGCGAGGATCTCGCTCAGGGCCCTCCATCTTCCGGTCAAGGCCTCCAGTTCCTCTTCCATGCCCAACCGTCCCCGTTACCCGTCCCCTTAAACTCCGGCCACCGAGGCGGCCGGCTCCCTCGCAGGCCCCTGTTCCGTTTTCCGCCTCAACCTTCCCGCCGTTTCCTTGCCTTTCTTCAATTATTAAACATGAAAGGCTCCCGGTGCGCCACCGCACGCCTGGCGGAAATTGCCATAGGATACCCTCTCGCGGGGAGCTCTGCGGGCGGCCTACCTCCGCTGCACCTCTTCCTTGACCCTCAGGAACTCCTGGTAATCGGAGGTGAAGAAATGCCCACCGTTCCCCGTGGCCACATAGTAGAGGTAATCCGTGTCCGCCGGCTCCAGTGCCGCCCTGATGCTTGCCAGGCCCGGGCTGCAGATGGGTGCCGGCGGCAGGCCCTTGTGGAGATAGGTGTTGTAGGGTGAGGGAGTCTTGAGGTCCTCGTAGGTGAGCACCGCCTTCCACTCCGGAAGCGCGTACTGCACGCTGGCGTCGATCTGCAGCGGCATCCCCAGGCGCAGGCGGTTGTAGATCACCGACGCCACAAGCGGCCTCTCCGAATCCAGCGCCGCCTCCCTTTCGATGAGAGAGGCGATGATGATCACCTGATAGGGGCTCACGCCCAGCTCCTCGGCCCGTGACCAGTCCAGCCCCGCCGTTTCCACCTGGAACTGCCGGAGCAGGACCTCGACCAGTTCCCTGGCGGTGATGTCCGCGGAAAGGTCGTAGGTCTTGGGAAAGAGAAGGCCTTCCAGATTGTTCCTCTGCTCCTCGGGCAGGATGGGCACCTCATAATCGCCCGCCGCGGCGGCCTCCAGGAACTCCCCGGGATCCATGCCCGTCGCCCGCGCCGCCACCTCGGCCGTCTGCGCCACGGTGAGCCCTTCGGGTATGGTCAGCCTGACCTGGTTGTTGGGGCCCGCCTCGAGCAGGGAGAACACCTCTCCGTAGCGCATCCCGGGGTAGAACAGGTAATGCCCGGCCCGGAACCGGCCCTGCCTCCCCTGAGCCCAGGCCAACAACCGGAAGAGGGTGGCCGAGGTGACCACGCCTTTCTCATGCAGCTTCCTCCCGATGGAGGAAGCGCTCTCGCCCTCCTCTATGACCACGCGTACCGGCATATCCTTCCGGGTGGGACAGAAGTAATGCCGGTAGAGGAGTATGCCGGCCACCAGGAACAGGAACGCCAGCGCAGCAACGACCGCGTATTTCCGGCGGCGCCGTGCCTCTCGCAGGGCGCGCGCCCGCGACCTTACCGCCGGAAGACCGGCTTCGCCCTCCGCCGCCCGGCGCCTTGCCGAAGGTGGCCGCGCCTCCTCTCCGCCTGCCGGCAGGGGTTTATCCGAGGAGAGGATCCCGTCCTCCTCAAGGGCACCGCCCGCGGGCCTCTCCTGTTGATCATCCATTCGTCTCCGCCTCTCCCTTCCCTCTTACGGCATCCAGATAGGACTGCAGGATGACTGCCGCCGCTTGGGCGTCAACCTTCTTTCCTCTTTTCAGGCGCCCCGCCTCCCGCAGCCTTCTCTCCGCCTCCACGGTGGAAAGCCTCTCGTCCCAGACGACCACCCGCACCCCCTCCAATGAGGCGAGCGCCTGGGCGTAGTCCCGCACCATCCGCGCCTCGCTTCCTTCGTGGCCGCGGAGGGTGCGGGGGTACCCGAGGACCACCGTGCCCACCCCTTCCCGGGCCCTCTCCTCGACATAGGCGCATATCTCCTCAGGGGACATCCCGGGAAGGGTCTCGAGAGGAAAGGCATATATTCCCAGCGGGTCGGAAAGGGCCACCCCTATGCGACGCCTACCTATATCCAGCCCCAGGCTACGCATGGGTCCCTTCCAGCTTCCGCCTTATCTCCTCGCCCACCGCACGCAGGGCCTCCTCCGCCCTGTCCGCCCTGGAACCTCCCCCTACGGCCATGTCCGGGCGCCCCCCTCCTCCGCCTCCCAGCAGGGAAGCGCCCCTCCTCACCAGGTCCACGGCGTTCAAGCCCGCCTCCACCAGGTCCCTGGAGAGGTTCACCACCAGCCCCACCTTGTCCTCCTTCACCGAGGCTATGGCCACCGCCGCCGCGCCGCGGCGGGACAGGGTTCGTTCCGCCAGCTCCCTGAGGCCCTGGGCATCCAGCCCGGGGACCTCCGCCCAGAGGTATCGCCTGCCGTCGACCTCCTCCTCGCGCCAGGCGCCGCTTCCCTCCGCCAGGGAGGAGACCTCCTCCCTCTCCCTCCTCCGGAGCTCGTTCTCCAACTCCCGCAACCGCTCCCGCAGCCGTTCCACCCTCTCCGGAAGCCTCTCCACCTCAACACGAAGGGAAGAGGCCATCCCCTCCAGGATGTCCTGCCTGTGCCGGAAGAATCGGTAGGCGGCGGTTCCGGTGAGCGCCTCGATGCGCCGCATATTGGCCCCGATGCCTCCCTCGCTCACCACCACCAGGAAGCCGATCTCTCCCGTCCTGGCCACATGGGTGCCCCCGCACAGCTCCCGGCTGATCTCATCCACCTCCACCACCCGCACGTAATCACCGTATTTCTCCCCGAAGAGGGCCACGGCATCGATGCTCACCGCATAGTCGTAAGTGGTCACGTAGGCGCGAACCGGGTAGTCCTCGATGATGATGCGGTTGGCCATCTCCTCAACCCTCAACAGCTCCTCGCGGGTTAGCGGAGCGTAGTGAGTGAAGTCGAAACGCAGCCGGTGGGGTTCGACCAGGGAACCGGCCTGTTTGGCGTGCTCCCCCAGGACCTCACGCAGCGCGTAGTGGAGGATGTGGGTGGCGGTATGGTTGCGACGGATGGCCAGCCGCCTCTCCCTGTCCACCTCCGCCTCCACCGCCTGATCCACGGAGAAGGAACCACGTCTTATCCTCACCCGGTGGGAGGTCAGTCCCTGGGCCGGGTGGTAGGTGTCCACCACCTCCGCCTCCCCGGACTCGGAGCGGATGACGCCCCGGTCTCCCACCTGGCCACCCTTCTCGCCGTAGAAGGGGGTGCGGTCCAGGAAGAACTCCACCTCCTCCCCCTCCACGGCACCGGCAACGGCGCGGCCCTCCTTGACCACCGCCACCAGGCGGGCCCGGTCGGACATGGTCTCGTAACCGGTGAACAGGGTCTCCCCGTAGTTGTCCAGAACCTCGCCGTAGATCTCCTGGACCTGGTCTGCGTATCCCTCCTCCACCCTGGCCGCCCGGGCCCTCTCGCGCTGTTCCTCCATAAGGGCGGCGAAACCCTCCTCGTCAAGGGACAGCCCCTCCTCTCTGGACAGCTCCCGGGTGAGCTCCAGAGGAAAGCCCAGGGTGTCGTGCAGGTGGAAGGCCACCTCTCCGGGGATGGTGTCTCCGCCTCTCTCCCGCAGCTCCTCCACCGCCTGCCGGAAATAGGCCAGCCCGCTGCGCAGGGTCTGGGTGAACCTCTCCTCCTCGCTGCGCACGATGGAGGCGATGAAGGCGCGGTTCTTGACCAGCTCCGGATAGGCCTCCCCCATGGTCTCCACCACCACGTCCACCAGGTCAGGCAGGAAGAGGCGGCCGATTCCCAGGAGCCTGCCGTGGCGCACGGCCCGCCGTATGAGCCGGCGCAGTATGTATCCCCGATCCTCGTTGGAGGGGAGCACGCCGTCTCCCACCATGAAGGTGAAGGCCCGCGAGTGGTCGGCCACGATCTTCAGGGATACGTCGCTCTCCTCCGCCGCACCGTACCTCACGCCGGAAAGGGCGGACACCGCCTGGAGCACGGCGGCCAGGGTGTCGGTCTCGAAGTTGTTGGGCACCCCCTGGAGGACGGACGCCAGCCTCTCCAGGCCAAGCCCGGTGTCGATGTTCTTGGATGGAAGGGGGTGAAGCTCCCCTTTTTCGTCCCTCTCGAACTGCATGAAGACCAGGTTCCACAGCTCGAGGTAGCGGTCGCAGTCGCATCCCACACCGCAGTCCGGCCTCCCGCACCCGAACCCTTCGCCCTGGTCGTAGATGATCTCCGAGCACGGGCCGCAGGGCCCCGTGGTGCCCATGTCCCAGAAGTTGTCCTCCTCACCTAGGCGTACCAGGCGCTCCTCGGGGATCCCCACCACATCCCGCCATATCTCGTAGGCCTCGTCGTCGTCGCGGAAGACGGAGCAGTACATCCGTCCGGGGTCGAGTCCCATCTCCCCTACCAGGAATTCCCAGGCCCAGGGTATGGCCTCGCGCTTGTAGTAATCCCCGAAGCTGAAGTTGCCGAGCATCTCGAAAAAAGTGAGGTGGCGGGCGGTGTGCCCCACCTTCTCGATATCCGTGGTGCGGACGCACTTCTGACAGGTGGTGGCCCGGGTGAACTCCGGTCTCTCCAGACCCAGGAAATAGGGCTTGAACTGCACCATGCCCGCGTTGGTGAGCAGGAGGGTAGGATCGTCGGGGATGAGGGACGAGCTCTTCACCACCCGGTGGCCCCTCTCCCGGAAATATTCCAGGAACCTCTTCCTTATTTCCCCGCTCTTCAAGTTCTCCTCCCTCTCGTCTCGCCTGACACGTCCGCTCGATGAACAACGCCTGCCGGGCGGGCCGCCACGGGATGATGGGCCGTCTCCCCGTTCCCCTCCGGGTGCCGGCGCCCACCCGAAGCCGGGTCCGCATCATGATGGCTTATTTTATCCGATAGAGGAAAAGCCCTGAAGCCCGGCGGTATCCGTCCCTACGGTTCCTTGCCCGGGAACAGGCGTCGAAGATAATCGCTTCACCCCCCGGACCCGTCTCCGGGGGCGGGGAAAGGAACGGTCGGAACCGCGGACCCCGGTAGCTTTCCGGATCCGATGCCCGAGGTTTTTCCTCCCGCCTCCCCTTAATCCTTCCCCTCGTCCTCCCGCCGGGCGCGCTCGCCCAGGGCCCTGCGGGCGCCGATCCCCAGGCTCAAGAACCGGACCAGGGGTGAGGTCACCAGCTGCTGGAGGGCAGCGGTCATGGAGTCCAGCCTCGAGGCCAGGCCTCCCACCGCCTCCAGGACTCCGTCCACGTATTCCATCTCTCGGTTGACGTGGTCCATGGTCGTCTGCAGTTTGCCCAGGAGAGGCAGGGTCTCCCGCCGGATATCGTCCAGAATACGATTGGTCACCGCCATGGTGTGGTAGAGCTTCCAGGCCACCGCGGCCAGGGAGAGCATGAAGAGAGCGAAGGACGCGGCACATATGAGGGCGGCCAACCCACCCAAGGAAAACCTCCTCAGACCTCACCGCCCCGGGCTTCCCGGCGGGAAAGGTAATCACGGATGGCGGCCTTTATGCCGTCCGCGGCCAGGTTGGAGCAGTGCATCTTCTCCGGCGGAAGGCCTCCCAGGGCCTCCGCCACCTGTTCGTCGGTTATGCGCAGGGCCTCCTCGATGGTCTTCCCCTTGACCATCTCCGTGCCCATGCTCCCGGAGGCAACCGCCGCCCCGCATCCGAAGGTCTTGTACTTGACGTCCACCAGGCGGCCGTCCTCCACCTTGATGTATACCTCCATCATGTCCCCGCAAACCTCGCTTCCAACTTTTCCCATCCCGTCATAATCGGGTATGGAGCCCACGTTGCGGGGGTTCTGGAAGTGCTCGATGACCTTCTCGCTGTACATATCCGCGCTCCTGCTCGGTATCCGGGCTTTTCGAGGATAGCACCCGCTCCTTCGAGGTGTCAACGAGACGGAGGAGCTGCCCTTTCCCCGTCTATCCCGCTTTTTCGCGCCCGTAAAGTGGCTGTCGAAAGCCATTCCATCCCGCCGCCCGTTCCTCGAGGCGAGGCGCGGTCTCCGCCGGCAGCGGGCGCTCCTCTCGCTCCGTGCATCCGCGCGACCTCCGGCGGCCATCCCGCCGGACCCTCCCGCTCCCGATGTACGGAACTCCTTTCACGACCGCGGGTGACCTCAGTCGCCCGGGGAAGCAGGCGCATCCCCGCTCCTCCGTTGACCTCCTTCCCTCCTCCTTCTCCACCCCTCCACCAGGCGGGCCTCATCCCCGTGAGTCCCGGGCAGATAATACTTCCTGTCCTCCATTCCCTCCGGCAGATAAGGCTGCTCCACGTAACCACCGGGGAAGTCGTGGGGGTAGAGGTAACCCTTTCCGTGCCCCAAAGCGGAGGCTGCGGGGTAGTGGGAATCCCGGAGGTGCGGAGGCACCGGCGGGGTCATGCCCTCGCCGATCTCACGGTCGGCGGCGGATATGGCCCTCAGCGCCGAGTTGCTCTTGGGGGCCAGGGCCAGGTAGAGGGCGGCATGGGCCAGGTTGAGGCGGCATTCCGGCAGGCCCACGAACTCCACCGCCTGGGCGGCGGCGACGGCTACCTGCAGGGCCTCGCTGTCCGCCAGGCCCACGTCCTCAGAGGCGAAGATGACCATACGCCGGGCTATGAAGCGCGGGTCCTCTCCCGCCTGGAGCATGCGGGCCAGCCAGTAGACGGCGGCATGGGGATCGGAACCGCGCATGGACTTGATGAAGGCGGAGATGGTGTCGTAGTGGGCATCACCCCACTTGTCGTACAGAAGGGCCTTGCGCTGCGCCGCCTCCTCCGCCGCCCGCAGGTCCACGTGCCTCCGGCCCTCCCTCTCCCGGGAGAGCAGGGCCGCCGCCTCCAGGGTGTTCAGGGCCACCCTGGCGTCTCCACCGGAGATGCGCAGTATATGCCTGAGGGCTTCCTCCTCCACCACCAGGTCCAGGGCGCCGAGCCCCCTCTCCTTATCCTGCAGAGCTCTTTCCAGGATTTTCCTTATCTCGCCCTCGTTGAGAGGCCGCAGGCGAAAGACCTTGCTCCTGGAGACAAGCGCCGAGTTGACCTCGAAATAGGGGTTCTCCGTGGTGGCCCCGATGAGGATGATGGTGCCGTCCTCCACGGCTGGGAGCAGGGCGTCCTGCTGGGCTTTGTTGAAGCGGTGGATCTCGTCGATGAATATGATGGTCCGCTGCCCGTGCATGGCCCTCCGATCCTCGGCCTCCCGGATGAGCCTGCGCACCTCGGCCACCCCGCTCTCCACCGCCGATATCTGCTGGAAATAGGCCCGGGTCATGCGGGCGATGATCGCCGCCAGGGTGGTCTTCCCGGAACCAGGCGGGCCCCAGAAGATGGCCGTCTGCAGCTGGTCCTCCTCCAGGGCGCGTCGAAGATAGGTCCCTTCCCCCACCACCTCCTCCTGGCCCACGAACTCCTCCAGGGTACGCGGCCGCATGCGGAGGGCCAGCGGAGCCTCGGTCTCCCTTAGTTTCTCCCTCGCCGCCTCGAAGAGGTCCATGTCCATCTCCCGCCAAAAATGGGGTCCACCTCGATTATCGTTTCAACTGCCAGTGGATGCAAAAAACGCACCCCTCCCGCCTCAGAGAGGATTTCTCGCTGTTCGAACCCGTCCCTTTCGCCGGGGGGAGGAAAAGAATCGGACTCCACCCTGCCGTCCGCGCCGCTATCTTGAACCTGCACCCACGCAGGTGGGCACCTACCGCGGGCCTCCGTAGTCCCCCACCCGGGTTGGGGGCATTACGTCCGCCGGCGGAAAGCGGTTCCCTTTATCGAAGTGTTGGCTCAACGATAATCCACGGCGCACAACGCACAAGGTCGAGCCCGACAACCGCTGCTTTCATTTTAGCACAAGATCCTGGAGAAGGTTTGGCCTCCCCTTCCCTGTTTGACCGGGATGACGGGGTGGACTCTCATCTTTTCCAACCTCAAAATAGCCCGCTGAAAGGATAGGGCATCACGGTCCGCGTTTTCTTCCCTTTACGCCCTCCCCGGCAATACCTTCGGCTTTCGGCAGGAGGTCGGCCGTCCGGACCGAGACAGGGCTCCTGGAAGGAAAAGGGTCCCGGCTATTGTGAAGCGAGGCGCGCGGGGTCGACACCGCACCCCTAAAGCCCGGCCAGAAGGCACCGGACCTCTTCCAGCCTCTTCCGGGGAGTGGAGGCTCCCCCCACCACCGCCACCCGGGAAACCTCCTTGAACTCGGATAGGTCCAGTTCTTCCGCTGTCTCCACCTTCACGGCGCGGGCGCCGGCCGTCTCGCATATCTTGCGCAGGAACTCGGTGTTGGAGCTGTTCCTCCCCCCCACCACCACCACCAGGTCATGGGCCAGCGCCAACTGGAGGGCCTCCGCCTGGCGGGCCAGGGTGTTGCGGCACAGCGTGTTTATGAGCTTCATCTCACTCACCTCCCGGATCATCTCCGGGACCTCGGTTATCAGGCCCTCCACCAGGCTCCGGAAGGTGAGCAGGTCCACGGTGGTCTGGGCGATGAGCCCCACCTTCCTCACCATGCGGGTCTGCCCCTCCCACCATTCCTTGAGTTCCCGTATCTCCTTGATCACCACGGCATCCCGGTTCACGTGCCCCAGGATGGCCTCCACCTCCGGATGTTCGCGGTTCCCGACGATGAAGAGGTGGTACCCCTCGCCAACCAGGCGCATGGCCGCCTTCTGGGCTTTCTTCACCGTGGGGCAGGTGGCGTCCACAGGCTCGGCGCCCAGGTCCATCAGCCTTCGCGTCAGGAGGGGGGGTATGCCGTGGGACCTGATGATGACCCGCGAACCGGCCAAACCGGCCTCCTCCCACTCCGCCGGGTCCTCGGGAAGGACTCGCAGGCCTTTTCTCTCCAGCTCTTCCACCACCTGGGGGTTGTGGATAATGGGTCCAACGGAAAAGGCCGGTTTCCCGGGATCCCGCAGGACCTCCTCCGCCATGCGGATGGCCCTTCTCACCCCGGGGCAGAAACCCGCGTACCTGGCCATGGTTATCTCCATGTCCCCTCCCTCTTCGACGCAGTCCAACGCACCACGCGCTTCTCAAATCGGACGCAGCCGCAGCTCCCTTAACTGCTCGGGATAGACGACGTCCGGGGCCCCGGTGAGGGGGTCGGAACCGGACTGGGTCTTGGGGAAGGCGATGACCTCCCGTATGGATTCCCTGCCGGCCATGATCATCACCAGCCGGTCCAGGCCGAAGGCGATCCCCCCGTGGGGAGGGGGGCCGTAGCGGAAGGCCTCCAAGAGGAAGCCGAACTTCTCCGCCGCCTCTTCCTCCGAGAGCCCCAGTATGCCGAAGACCCTTCTCTGCAGCTCCGGGTCGTGTATGCGGATGCTCCCACCGCCCAGCTCCACCCCGTTGAGCACCAGGTCGTAGGAATCCGAGGTCGCCTCCAGGGGCCTTTCCTCCAGGTATTCCAGGCACCCGGCGGAGGGAGCGGTGAAGGGATGGTGGTTGCTCTTGTAACGCCTCTCCTCCTCGTCCCACTCGAAGAGAGGGAAATCGGTCACCCAGGTGAAGGAGAACCTCTCGTCGGGCCGGGGAGCGTAGCGTTGCGCGCAGTAGGAGCGCAGGCCGGAGAGGACGGCGTTGAGCTCCTCCCCGCCGGCGGCCAGGAGCAGCACCTCGCCCTCCTCGAGTCCCGCGGCGCGCACCACGCCCTCCGTCTCCGGCAGGGACAGGAACTTGGCGGCGGGGGATTTAAGCCCCTCCCCGTCGCGCACCATCCACACCAGGCCTCCGGCCCCCAGGCGCCGGGCCTCGTCCACCAGCCCGTCCAGCTCGCGCCGGGCCGGGGACCTCATCCCGGCCACCTTGAATCCCCTCACCCTTCCCCCCTTCTCGAGCGCGGAGCGGAAGACCCTGAAATCCGTTTCCCGGAAGAGGCGGGAGTAGTCCTGCATCTCCATGCCCCACCTCCGGTCAGGGCGGTCGGTCCCGTAACGCTCCATGGCCTCTCTCCAGGTGAGCCTGGGGAAGGGGACGGGAAGTTCCACCCCCAGCACGGAGCGGAAGAGGTGGGCGAACATCTCGTCCATGAGGGACATCACGTCCTCCGGTTCCACGAAGGACATCTCTAAGTCTATCTGGGTGAACTCCGGCTGCCGGTCGGCGCGCAGGTCCTCGTCCCGGAAACAGCGCGCGATCTGGAAATAGCGGTCGAAGCCGGCCACCATGAGAAGCTGCTTGAAGAGCTGCGGGGATTGGGGAAGAGCATAGAACTTACCCGGCTGCAGGCGGGAGGGGACCACGAAATCCCGTGCTCCCTCCGGCGTGCTCTTGGTGAGTATGGGGGTCTCGATCTCCAGGAAATTCCTGGAAATAAGGAAATTGCGTACCTCCTGGGTCACCCTGCTGCGGAGCAACAGAGCCTCCTGCATGTCGGGGCGGCGCAGGTCCAGATAGCGGTAACGCAGGCGGAGGGTCTCCTCCACCCCGCTTCCCGGCTCGATCTCGAAAGGAGGGGTGAGCGAGGAGTTGATGACCGTCACCTTCTCGGCCATGACTTCCACCTCTCCCGTGGGCAACCGGGGGTTCACCGAGTCCTCGGGTCGGGCGCGGACCACCCCCCTGCAGGAAAGGACGTATTCGCTGCGCACCTGACGGGCGGCGGCATGCGCCTCGGGGCTCACCTCCGGGTTGCAGACCACCTGCACCAGCCCGCTTATGTCCCGGAGGTCAAGGAAGATGACCCCCCCATGATCCCTCCTTGTCTGCACCCAGCCGTTGAGGACCACCTCCCGCCCCACGTCGGAGGTCCGTAACGTGCCGCAGTAATGTGTCCTTTTCTCCCAGCCTCCGTCCTTCATCGTCCTCCCAGTCCTTCCTCGTAGCAGGTTGGTGATCCTTTCCTCCGGGAGGGAAAGAGGCGCCCACTCCACGGGTTATCCGTGCCGGCGCACCGTCGTCCCCCACTTGAGCCTTCGCGCCTCACGCGTCGCACGCATCGCCACCCCGCCGTTCCGGCCCCACTCTCTCCCTCAACTCGCGCAACCAGTCCTCCCCTGCGGCCACCAACCTCTCTTGCGTCCCTCCTTCCAGGTCCCTGAGGGTGAGGAAGCCTCCGCGCAGCTCGTCCTCTCCCAGGATCAGGCAGTATCGATAGCCCTGTCGGTCGGCCTCCTTCATCTGCGCCCTCAGGCTTCTCTCCATGTGGTCCAGGTCGCAGCGCAGCCCCTCGGCTCGGACCCTCGAGGCCATGAGAAAGGCCCGCCTCCGCGCCTCCTCCCCTATGGCCACCAGGTAAACCCCCCACCTGCCATCCCCGGACAGGCGAGGTTCGGCGTTCATCACCCTCTCCACGCCGATGGAGAAGCCCACCGCCGGGACGGGACCGCCCCCCATCTCCTCCACCAGGTGGTCGTACCTCCCTCCGGCGGCCAGGGCGTTCTGCCCGCCCAGCTCCGGATCCTGGAACTCGAAGACCGTGCGGGTGTAGTAATCCAGGCCCCGCACCAGCCTCTCCTCGCGCACAAACTCGACCTCGGCGGCGCCGAGGAGGTCTTCCACGGCGCGGTGATGCGCGCGGCAGGACTCGCACAGGTAGTCACCCAGGCCGGGAGCCCCGGCGATGACCGCGGCGCAGGACCTCTCCTTGCAGTCCAGCACCCGGAGGGTGTTCTCCTTCATCCGGCGTCGGCAATCGGGGCACAGCTCGTCGGCCCTTCCCTCGAGGTAGGCGCGCAGAGCCTCTATATAGGCTGGGCGGCAGGAATCGTCGCCCACGCTGTTCACCGCCAGGCGCGTGGCGATTCCCAGCGAACCCAGGAACTCGCGACACAGGAGGATGACCTCGGCATCGGCGCTGGGGTATGGGGAGCCGATGAGCTCCACCCCCACCTGATGGAACTGCCGGTATCGGCCCGCCTGAGGCCGTTCATGACGGAACATGGGTCCGCAGTAATAAAGCTTCACCGGAAGCCCCATCTTGTCCATGCGATGCTGCGCGAAGGCCCTGGCCACTCCGGCTGTGGCCTCCGGGCGCAGGGTAAGGCTCCGCCCCCCTTTGTCCAGGAAGGTAAACATCTCCTTGCGCACGATGTCCGTGCCCTCCCCGATGCCCCGGGCGAAGACCTCCGTGTACTCCATTACCGGGAGGATGATCTCCCGGTACCCGTAGGCACGGAAGAGCCGGTGGGCCAGTTCCAGCACCCGGCGCCACCGCTCGCTCTCCGGCGGCAGGATGTCCCGGGTTCCCTTGGGGGCCTGAAAACCCGCCCTGCTCCTATCTCCCCGCGTTCCCTCTTCTCCGGACATGTCGCCCTTCTTCCTCTCCGGACATGTCGCCTCTCTTCCTCTCTACGACCCTCGAACCGTGGCTCCTGCCGGTACTCATACCTCTACCGCTGCGGCCTCTTCGCCGTCGGGCCCCTGCTCTCTCAGTCTCGGCCCTCATCCCCCCGCCCCCTCCGGAAAACCGGAGGCCACATACCACTCTCTTCCCGGAGCGCCGCTCGAAATCCTTCCCAAACGGGCTCCGCTCCCCGGACCTCTCTTCGTCCGGGCTCCGCGGTACCGATCAGCCCAGCCCCATGAGGAAGGGGTTGTGGGCCTTCTCCTCCCCCAGAGTGGTGGACGGTCCATGCCCCGGCATGATTTGCGTGTCGTCGGGAAGTCCCCACACTTTATCCCTCACCGAGCGCAGAAGGGCCTGCAAGGAGCCCCCCTTGAGGTCCGTGCGCCCGATGGATCCCTGGAAGATGAGGTCTCCGCAGAAAAGGTATCCCGGCAGGTAAAAGCTCACCCCGCCCCGGGTATGGCCCGGGGTGTGCAGGACCTTCAGGGCCAGATCGCCCACATCTATGACGTCGCCGTCCCTCACATAGCGCACCTGGCGCGGACGAGTCGCCATCAACCCTCCCACCAGCCCCACCAGTTTGGTGCGGGGGCTGGCCAAAGCACCGGCATCCTCCTCGTGGATGTATACGGGAGCTCCCACGGCATCGCTCAGGGGACCGGCTCCCGCAACGTGGTCCACGTGACCGTGGGTGCAGAGGATGGCCACGCACTCCAGCTCGTCCTCGTGCAGGCGGGAGACGATGGACTTCACCTCCCCCGCCGGGTCTATGACCGCGGCTGGGGAACGTCTGTCGGCTGCCAGGATATAACAGTTGGTGGCCAGCATCCCAATGGTCAGGGTCTTGAGGTACATGAATCCTCCGCTTTCCCGCCTTCCTCAGGATCCCCCCGGGGAGGCCCCCAACGGGGGTGTCCGTAAAAGGGGCTCCCCGCATCACTCCCGCGTGATGTTCCCGGGCACGCACCCCCGTACCCGGAGGGGGCTGCTTCCCGGCCCATACATGATATCCCATGTTATCCCAAATATCTCAACCCTTGGCCGGGAGCTGACCATGGAGAGATGGGAATCCCTTATCCCTGGACCCTCCGTGAGGATCCCTGGTTGGTACTTCTCTAAGCACCAAGGGCGTAAGGCCTCGACGAGGCCTTTTATCCCTGGGCGGGATCCCCTGTCCAGGCCTGCAGGTCTCGATTCCAGGCGCTCTCACAGATAAGCATTGGGCCATAAACAACGGGCCGGAAAGCGCTACGGGTATCCCGGCAAGGTCAAAGGGCCACGGACTGGTCCCTTCGCGGGGACTCGACGAGGAGGGTCACCGGCCCGTCGTTGACCAGCTCCACCTCCATATGGGCCCCGAATACGCCCCTGGCCGGGGGGAAGCCGGCCATGGCGAAGGCCTCACAAGCCTCCTCGTAGAGCCTTTCGGCGACCTCGGGCGGGGCGGCCTCCACGTAACTCGGCCTCCTTCCCTTACGCGCGTCGCCGTAGAGGGTGAACTGGGAGACCACCATCAACTGGCCCCCTTTCTCGGCCAGGGAGAGGTTGAGTTTCCCCCGGTGGTCGTCGAAAATACGCAGGTTCACCGTCTTGCGCACGATGTAATCGATGTCCTCGCGAGAATCACGGCCGGAGATGCCTAAGAGCACCAGGAGCCCCGGTCCAATGGAGGAGACCTCCCGGCCGTCCACGCGTACGGAACAGCGGGAAACCCTCTGGATAAGCGCTCTCATCGCAGGATCTTCACCCTCCTCCATTCCCGATCTCGCAGGCAAGGTTTCCACCGCTCAACGGAACGCCCTTCATCCGCGGATCGCGCCCCGGAAAATCCGTCAGACCCCGGGGATCACACGGTAGGCGCTGAACACCGAGTCCACCTTCCGGATGTTGCGCAGTATGTCCTCGAGATGGCTTATGTTGGCCAGCTCGAAGACGAACCTGCTCACGGCCACGTTCTCCCGGTTTATGTTCATGGTGGCGGTTATGATGTTCACGTGGAACTCCCCCAGGACGGTGGTGATGTCCCGCAGCAGCCTCGGGCGGTCCATGGCCTCCACTCGAATCTCCACCTGGAAACTCGTGGGCTGCCTGGTGTCCCAGCTCACCTCTATCCTGCGATACCCGGTTTCCAGCATATGGGAAGCGTTGGGGCAATCGGCGCGGTGCACGGAGACCCCACGGCCCCGGGTGACGAATCCCACGATGGGATCGTAGGGCACCGGGTTACAGCAGTGGGCGATACGCACCAGGACGTTGTCCACACCCTCCACCCTCACCCCCTTTGTATAGGCCGGCGGCTTGCGGCGTCGGCGGGGCGGCGGTGGCGGCGCCTCCTCGCCCAAGCCCAGCCTGTTCTGCAGGTGGTTCACCACCTGCTGGGCCGAGGTCTTCCCGGCGCCGATGCTGGCATAGAGGTCCTCGGCGGAGGTGAAACCGTATTCCTGCGCGGCGATCTCCTCCAGCAGGTGGGAACCCAGGACCTTCTGGACCGGGAGGCGGGCCTTGCGCATAGCTTTCACCAGTGCCTCCTTCCCCTCCTGGGTGTCCTCCAGGCGCCGCTCCTTGGAGAACCACTGCCGGATCTTGGTCCTGGCCCGTGCCGTTTTGACGATGTTCAGCCAGTCCTTGGAGGGCCCCGGAGAGGTGTTGGAGGTGATGATGCTCACGATGTCCCCGTTGCGCAGGTTGTATTCCAGGGGCACCAGGCGGTCGTTGACCTTGGCCCCCACACAGCGATGGCCCACCTCGGTATGGATGGCGTAGGCGAAATCGATTGGGGTGGAGCCCCGTGGGAGGTCGATGACGTCCCCCTTGGGGGTGAAGACGAAGACCTCGTCCTGGAAGAGGTCTATCTTCAGGTTTTCCAGAAATTCCCTGGGATCGGAGAGCTCCCTCTGCCACTCCACGATGCGCTTTATCCAGGCCAGCCTCTCCCGCACTCTCTCGTGGGAGCGACCGGCTTCCTTGTAGCGCCAGTGGGCGGCAATCCCGTATTCCGCCGTGCGGTGCATGTCGTGCGTGCGGATCTGTATCTCCAGGGGCCTTCCCTTCGGCCCCATGACCGTGGTGTGCAAGCTCTGGTAGATCCCGAAGCGGGGCTGGGCGATGTAATCCTTGATGCGGCCCGGAACCGGCTGCCACAAAGAGTGCACCATCCCCAGGACGGTATAGCATTCCTCCTTGGTGTTCACCAGGATGCGAACGGCAAAGAGGTCGTATATCTCGTCGAACTGCTTGCCCCGCTCCTTCATCTTGGTATAAATGCTGTAGTAATGCTTCACCCGCCCCTCTATCTCCACCTTGATGTGCGACTGGTGGAGGTGGGCCAGAAGCTCGTTCTTGACCTCCTCGATGTACCGCTCCCTCTCCGGCCGGCGCTGGTCCACCATCTGGACGATCTCCTGGAAGCGCAGGGGATAGAGGGTGGCGAAAGCCAGGTCCTCCAGCTGCCACTTGAGTTGGGAGATGCCCAGGCGGTGGGCCAGGGGCGCGTAGATCTCCAGCGTCTCGCGGGCCTTCTCCTTCTGCTTCTCCTCCGAGAGGTGGCCGATGGTCCGCATGTTGTCCAGGCGGTCGGCCAGCTTGATGATCACCACACGGATATCCCGCGCCATGGCCACGAACATCTTGCGGAAGTTCTCCGCCTGCATCTCCTCGCGGTTGCGGAAGGCGAGGCGGTCCAACTTGGTCACGCCGTCTATGATCTCGGCGATCTCCGACCCGAACCTCTGCCGCACGTCGTCCAGGGTGATCTCCGTGTCCTCCACCACGTCGTGCAGGAGGGCGGCGGCCAGGGTGACCTCGTCCATCTGCAGGTCGGCCAGGATGTGGGCTACCCCGAGGGGATGGAGTATGAACTCCTCGCCGCTTTTCCTCACCTGATGCGCATGATGATGGCGGGCGAACTCGTAGGCCTCCCGGATGAGCCGGGTGTCGCCCTTGCCGTTGTAGGACCTCACCTTGTGGACCAGCGAATCGATGGACGGCGACAAGCCCTTCCTCCCGTTCCCTTTCCGCTCTGCCGTTCCCCGGTGGAAACGGCCCTCGATTTGATAGTGCCACATTGTGAAGGGTTAAGGGAAGGCGATGGCGCCACAAGCTGAAGGGCAGAGGGAAGGCATGGCACGCCGGCTCGAAAAGCGAAATCCCGGAGCGGCCCGTTGCCGTGCCTCGTACGAGGCCCCGGTGTCCTTCGGAAACGGCGCTCCATCCCCGCGGCAACGACGGAGGGGGTGAGGATAAGTTGCCACCACGCGTGTTTTCCGCTGCTCCCACGGTCCGCCTTTGGCTCGAGCACGAAAATAGCCACGTGACGAGCGGGCGGCAAGGGTGAGGGGGCATCGCTCACCCGCGTGCGGCGGGAGGGGGAATACCCGGGCGCGGGAGGTATCCGCGTACCGCGTTGCGCCTCTCGCTTTGGCAAGAGGCGCAACGCGGACGGAGCGCGGTCCCGGGGAGAGGTACGCGCCGTCAAGGGCGGGGCCGGTCGGTAGGGGTTTATCTCTTCTTCTTTTTCTTCTTCTTGCCCCCGGACGGGCCCCTGGTAGTGGGTTTCTTGCGCGGAGTGCCGCCCCCGCCCTTTACCGTTGCCGGTTTACGCGCCCTCTCGCTCTCCCTCGTCCCGGAGGTCTCGCTGGCGGCTGCGATCTCCGCCTCATCTGCGGCGGGGGCCGCTCCGCCAGCCGACCGGGCTGCGGGCATGGTGATGAGGATGGCCTCCCTTGCCCCCTTGAGGTCCACCCTCTCCCGCACCGCGGCGTAGCGCGGTTCCCTCTCCTTCCATATGGCCAGCAAGGGGCTGGCGATGAAGATGGAGGAGTATCCTCCCAGCAGGACCCCCAGAAAGAGGGCGAAGGCGAAATCCTTGAGTGTCTCCCCTCCAAAGACAAGGATGGTGATGATGGGCAGCAGGGTAGTCAGGGTGGTGCCGATGGAGCGCATGAGGGTCTGGTTGACGCTCTCGTTGACGATCCCGGCGAAGGTCATCCTCCCGCTGCGCGCCAACAGGTTGGTGTTCTCCTCCACCCTATCGAAGACCACGATGGTGTCGTAGAGCGAATATCCCAGGATGGTGAGGAAGGCGATCACCGTGACCGGTGTCACCTGCCTCCGGGTAAGGGCGTAGATGCCCACGGTGATGAGGGTGTCATGGATCAGGGCGACGATCGCCGTCACCGCCATCTTGAACTCCAGGCGCAAGGTGATGTAGACGAGGATTACGGCCAGGAAGACCGCCAGGGCGATGACCGCCTTCTGGCTCACCTCGCGGCCCCACTCCGAGCCTACTTGTTCCTCCTGGAGTATCTCGGAGATCCCGTAGGCCCGGTCCAGCTCTTGATTGAGGCGATCGATGGTCTGCTTCCGGACCTGAGAATCCTCGATGTAGGGCATGCGCAGGATGAGCACCCGGTTGTCTTCCGCGGCCTGCAGGATGGACTTCTCCAGCCCGGCGACACCGGCCTCCGCCAGCATGCCGCGGACCTCACCCAGGTCGACGGGGTTGTCCAGCCGCAGCTTCACCAGGTAACCGCCCCTGAACTCGATCCCCAGATTAAGCCCCATGACCGCCAGGGCAACCACCGAGATGACGATGAGCGCCACCGAGAATCCGAACCAGTACAGGTTGGGGGGAGAGAAGGCCTTCCCTCCGACCAGGTTGTACTTGATCTCCCTTCCCCGTATATACATCAGCCCTCACTCCCCAGGACTTCCCTTCCCACTCCAACCAGGCGGGGCCGGTTGTAGGCATCAAGCCTGGATAGCAGGAGCACGGCGTGGCGGGTGAAGAAGTAGGATATGAACACGTCCAGCAGGGTGGCCAGCCCCAGGGTGAAGGCGAAGCCCTTCACCGGGCCCATGGCCAGTATCCAGAGGATGAAAGCGGTGATGAAGGTAGCGGCATCCGCGGCGATGATGGTGCGGAAGGCGGAGCGGTAGGCGCGGTCAACCGAGGAGCGCACCGTTTTCCCCTCCCGCACCTCCTCCTTGAGCCTCTCGAAGAAGACCACGCTGGAATCGGCGGATATGCCGATGGATACGACCACGCCGGCGATGCCCGCCAGAGTGAGTGACCAGTGCACGTAGCGGCCCAGGAGGGAGATTATCCCGAACATGAGCAGCCCGAAGATGACCAGGGAGAAACAGGTAACCACCCCCAGCAGCCGGTACACCGAGAGCATGAAGACGGCCACCAGTATCAGGCCTACTATCCCGGCGATGAGCCCCTGCCGCAGGGAGTCCCGGCCCAGGGAGGCGCTGACGTTCTCCACCAGCGGGTTGGGGTCGAACTCCACGGGGAGGGCCCCCATCTTGAGGACCATGGCCAGGTCGCGGGCCTCCTCGCGGCTGAAGTCCCCGGTTATCTCCCCGCGGCCCTCGGTTATCTCCGACTGCACGGTGGGAAAGGACTCGAGGTGATAGTCGAGGACGATGGCCAGCTGCTTTCCCAGCATCTCTTTGGTGAGGGCGGCGAATTGCGGTGACGCCTCCGAGGTGAGCTGGAAGTCGATCTTATAGCCTCCCTTTTCCCGGTCCACGGCGGCATCTGCGTTATCGATGATGTCCCCGGTGAGACGGGTGGGACCCAGGCGGACCTTGAGCACCTCCCCGTTCTTGCCCTCCTTCTCCAGGACGATCTCCTGGTCCTTTAGGGCCTGGTAGGCCTCGAGGTCCTCCGGGTTGACGGCGGTGACCTCCGTGGTGTCGTAGTTCTCGCTCCCCGGGTAGATGATCTCCAGGACCTCCCGGAACTGCAACTGAGCGGTGCTTCCTATGATCTTGAGCACCCGGTCGGGGTCCTGTTCACCGGGGATCTGCACCAGGACCCTGTTGTTCCCCTGCGGTGCCACCACCGGCTCCGTGAGTCCCAGGGCGTTCACCCGGCGCCGCACGATCTCGGCGGCCTTCTCCATCTTGGCCGCGTCCGCTTCCCCCAGCGCCTGAAGGGTCACGCTGATGCCTCCCTGGAGGTCCAGCCCCAGCCTCGGCCCGTACCCGCCCACCAGGACGGGCACGTACATAGCCGCGAGGACCAGGACCACGACTGCCAGCATCCACAGGGACCTTCCGGTCTTCACCGCTTACCTCCCGATATGGTCAGAAAAGCCTTTTCCTTCGCGGTCGAAAACGCGCCTCCCGCCTCCTTGGGCTCCGGGGAACGGTTTCGCGCAGCGACTGCGGCAGGCGCTCTTCCCAGCGACGTTTACGCCTCCGGCTCTCCGACGGATCCGGGGCCGGAATATGCGAACCTCACCTCGAGTGTACTCAATCCCGATCGCCGGCTTCTCTCGCGAAATCCTCGAAGGTCGCCGGTTCCCCAGGCGTGGACCACGCTCCGGGGCACGTTATTCCTCGCCCTCCGTCCCCTTGTCCTCCGGTTCTTCCTTCGCGGGGGACCCCTCGTCCGTCTCCTCTCCGGCCTCCTCTCCGTGTGGGGTGAAGACCTTGACGATGGCGCTCTTGGCCACCCGGATATCCACGTCCTCGGCCACCTCTAAAAGGACGGTATCCTCCTCCACCTCGCTGATGGTCCCGTAGATGCCCGCCGAGGTCATCACCTCATCGCCCACCCGCAGGCTCTTCATGAGCTCCATCTGCTGCCTCATGCGCTTCTGCTGGGGCCGGATGAGCATGAAGTAGAAGAGCACGATCAGGCCGGCGATGAAGAGGAGGGAGATCCAGCCTGTGGAGCCTTCCTGCGCCGCCAGGGTTATGGACGCGTTCAAGGAGTTCATCTTCACCTTCCTTCCCAGAAATTACCATATAGATACCGGGTTCACGACGGGTGGCGCGAGCTCCATCCCCTCCATTCCCGGATTAACTCCAACATTCTACCAGCCTCTATCGCTCGCCTGCAATCGAGGAGCAGGCGGTGCATGAAGGTGAGGTTGTGCCAGGTGAGCATGCGGTGGGCCAGCATCTCGTTGACGCGGTGGAGGTGGCGCAGGTAGGCGCGGGTGAAGTTCCGGCATGCCGGACAGGGGCAGCCCTCCTCCAGGGTTCGGAGGTCCTCCGCATATCGGGCGTGGCGCAGGTTGAGCTTGCCCTCCCGGGTGAAGGCCACCCCCGTGCGGGCCATGCGTGTGGGGAGCACGCAGTCGAAGAGGTCCATACCCAGAGCCACCGACTCCAGGATCCCCTCCGGGTCCCCGATGCCCAAAAGGTGACGGGGCCGGTCCTCGGGGAGGATGGCCGACTGCACCTCAAGGCAGCGGAGCATATCCTCCCTGGGCTCTCCCACCGAGAGCCCGCCGATCCCGTAACCCGGGAAGTCCAGCCCGGCGGTCAACTCCGCGCTCCGTGCCCTGAGGTCCGGATAGGCGCCTCCCTGCACTATCCCGAAGAGGGCCTGCCCTTCGCGGGCGCGAGCCCGCAGGGACCTCTCCGCCCAGCGGAGGGTGGTCTCCACGGACTTCTCCACCTCCTCCCGGGTCGCCGGATAGGCCACGCAGTGGTCCAGGATCATGGCCACGTCGGAACCCAGGTCCTCCTGCACCCGGACCGCCGCCTCCGGGGTGAGGAAATGTTCGCTCCCGTCGTACACGGAGCGGAAACGCACCCCGTCCTCCTCCACCCGGAAGGTGGGGGAGAGGGAGAAGACCTGGAAACCGCCGCTGTCGGTGAGGATGGGCCCCTCCCATCCCATGAAGGCGTGCAGGCCTCCCGCCTCCCTGATCACCTCCACCCCGGGCCGGAGATAGAGGTGGTATGTGTTGGCCAGGATCATGCGGTAGCCGATACCCGCTACCTCCCAGGGGGCCATGGATTTCACCGCCCCCCTGGTCCCCACGGGCAGGAAGGTGGGGGTGAGCACCTCCCCGTGGGGAGTCGCCAGCTTCCCCACGCGGGCCATGGTCTGGGGGTCCCGGCACAGTACCTCGAAGCGCAAGGGAACGCTTCCTCCTTTCCTCGTCCTCCGCCGGGCGGCCGGCTCCGATCCCGGCCGGATGTGCCCGGCGATCAGCCGGGTGCGGCCGAACCGCCGCAAGATTCCCGGACTTGTCCCGGCGGACGCCAGCCGTGGGGATAGTGAAAATAACACACATCGCCGAAACTCAGAAACCTGTATCTCCTCTCCACCGCCCGACGATAGGCCTCAAGAACCAGCTCCCGGCCGGCGAAGGCGCTGACCATGACCAGGAGGCTGGAACGGGGCAGATGGAAGTTGGTGAGCAGGCAGTCCACCACCCGGAAACGGTATCCCGGATAGATATAAAGCTCCGTCTGCCCGCGGAAGGGCCTCATCCCTCCGGGGGAGGCGGCGCTCTCCAGGGCCCGGGCCACCGTGGTGCCCACGGCGACGACCTTTCTGCCCTCCTTCCGGGCGGCGTTTATCTCCCTGCAGGCCTCCTCTCCCACCTCCACGTACTCGCTGTGCATGCGGTGTTCCTCCACCTCCGCGCAGGTCAGGGGGCGGAAGGTGTCCAGGCTGACGTCCAGGCGGCAAAATGCCAGCCGTACTCCCCTGCTGCGGAGGGATTCCAGGACGGCGGGGGTGAAGTGCAGCCCCGCCGTGGGCGCGGCGGCGGAGCCGACCCGGCGGGCGTACACCGTCTGGTACCTCTCGGGGTCCTCCAGCCGCTCCCTTATGTAAGGCGGAAGGGGCACCTCTCCCAGCCTCTCCACCGCCTCCTCCACTCCGCAGGGGAGAACGGTCTCCAGCCGCAACAGCACCAGGCCTTCTCCTACCCTCTCCACCACCTCCGCGACCAGCTCGCCGGAGCCGAAGGATATGCGAGTCCTCTCGCGCAAACGCCGGAACGGCCGGGCCAGTGCCTCCCAGGTGCCGTCCTCCCTGGTACGCAGGAGAAGGACCTCCACCCTTCCCCCGCTTCCCTCCTTTAACCCCCGCAGGCGCGCCCGCCGCACCCGGCTCTCGTTGAAGACCACGCAATCCCCTTCCTCCACCAGGGTGGAGAACTCGCGGAAGAGCCGGTGCTCGATGGACCCCGACTCGCAGTCCACCACCAGCATCCTCGAGGCCCCGCGGTCCTCCAGAGGCCTCTGGGCGATGAGCTCCTCCGGCAGCCGGTAGTCGAAGAGGTCAACGCGCATATCGATTTTCTCGCCCCCTCCCCACCAGCATCACTGTATATTCAAGGCGTCGGGGATGGAGCGGGCCACAACGCGGCCCGCCCCCGCCAAGCCTCCCCGGAAAAGCGGGGCGGGCCTTCATGAAACACGAGGCCGGTGGGCTTTTCTCCCCTCACGCCCCGGGGCAGGGGCCTCCGCTCATACCTCCACCACCCTCCCTTCCCTCCCGCCTTCCCTTCAGCCTTTCCCGCAGGGAACGATCGTAACGTTCGCGTTCGCTCAGGAGGCAGCCGCAGTAAGGCTGCGTGTACATGCCCCTTTCCCGAGCCTCGGTGAGCACCTCACGGTAGACCTCCCTCCCGTCCCAGACCACGAACTCCAGTCCCCGGCTGCGGGATATGGAGGTGCCCAGGAACTCCAGGAGGGTGTGGTCCTGGTGAGGGCTGGCGAAGAGGGTGGTGGAAAGGGCCTCCATCCCCTCCTCCAGGGCAAAATCCGCCGCCCTCCTCAGGCGCAGACGGTAACAGATCTCGCACCGGCTCTCCTCCCTGTAGGCCACCGCCCTCATCCACTCCTCCGGTTCGTAGGCCAGGACCGTGTATTCGGAGCCCGTCTCCGCCATAAGCGCCTCGAAAGCCTCCAGCCGGTTGCGATACTCGCGGTAAGGATGGATGTTGGGGTTGTAGAAGAGATAGTGTATCTCGCGGCCTCCGGCATCCAGGAGTCGCTGGGCCGCCAGGGCGCAGGGACCGCAACAGGCATCAAGGAGCAGCCTTCTCCCGCTCATGTCTTCCACACCCCCGTCGACCCCCGGGCACGTTCCCCCTGGCCGGGGCAAACCCCGCACCGACACAGGAGGTCGTGGAGCCTCCTCCCTGTGATGCTCCCCAAGCCATCTCTCCTCGAACCCCTTTCTCCACGGACCGGGATCCCCCTCTCACCGCGAGTCCCTCGAAGCGGATAGCGGATGGCCGTGACGGGAACGGGCTCCAAGGCTCACGCCGTCCCGCATTTTCCGACAAAAGCTTACCTTAAGGAGGACGCGCATGTCAGGAGTGGCGCCTCCGGCCCTCAGGAACGCGGCCGTCAGAACAGGGTCTCACCGCGGCGGGATTCCAAGCCCAGGTGACGGTAGGCGTGCTCGGTGGCCACCCGCCCCCGGGGCGTTCGTTGCATGAAGCCTATCTGCATGAGGTAAGGTTCGTAGACCTCCTCCAGGGTATCGATCTCCTCGCCCACGGAGACGGCCAGGGTGTTCACCCCAACCGGTCCGCCGTTGAACTTCTCGATGATGGTGGTGAGGATGAGCTTGTCCACCTTGTCCAACCCCATCTCGTCCACCTCGAAGAGGGCCAGGGCGCGACGGCTCACCTCGTAGGTGATGCTCCCCTCCGCCCTGACCTGGGCGTAATCCCGCACCCGGCGCAGAAGTCGGTTGGCGATGCGCGGGGTGCCCCGCGAGCGGCGGGCCAGCTCGTAGGCCCCCTCCTCGTCGATGTCCACATCCAGGATGCGAGCCGAGCGCAGGACGATGGCCTTCAGCTCCTCCACCCCGTAATAGTCCAACCGACATTGCACCCCGAAGCGGTCGCGCAGGGGGGAGGTCAGAAGGCCGGCCCGTGTGGTGGCCCCCACCAGTGTGAAGGGGGGGAGGTCCAACCGGATGGAGCGCGCCGCCGGGCCCCTGCCGATGACGATGTCCAGCTGGAAGTCCTCCATGGCCGGGTAGAGGACCTCCTCCACGGCGCGGTTGAGGCGGTGTATCTCGTCGATGAAGAGAACGTCTCCGGGTTCCAGGTTGGTGAGGATGGAGGCCAGGTCCCCCGCCCTCTCCAGTGCCGGGCCGGAGGTCTGGCGGAAGGAGACTCCCATCTCGTTGGCGATTATCCCCGCCAGAGTTGTCTTGCCCAGACCCGGGGGGCCGGAGAGGAGCACGTGGTCCAGGGGTTCTTTCCTCTCCCTGGCGGCGCGGATGAAGATCTCCAGGTGTTCGCGTATGCGGTCCTGGCCCACGAACTCGCTTATCCAGCGCGGCCGCAGGGTGAGGTCCAGCTCCCGTTCATCCTCCCGGGGTTCCGGGTCCAGAAGGCGCTCCTCACCCGGAACGGCGCCCCTGTCGTCTTCCCTTTTCGCCATCTCCATCACATCCGTATGGGGTCCGCTCCCGCCTCGCCTCTCCCTAATTTAAAGCCCTCCGACGACAGGCACGCCGGGAAGGCGAGGCGCCCTCTTCCCGCGCGCCGTTTTCCGCCGCCTGCAACCCCATCGGCCTCTTGTCCCGCCCTTTCCGCCTCCCAAAGACCGCCGCCGAGATGCACGGACCGGTCTCGAGCTGATCTGGAAGAAGATTCCATCCTCGAACTCCTCGAGGGTAGGGGACACCATCGCCGTTGCACGGAAAGCCCCAGGCACGAAAGACACTGGAGCGGGGATTCCGAGCTTGCCGGCGGTTTCCGGGACAATCTCGGCCCTTCTCCTCCCCTCACCGCCTCACTTCCTTCGAGGATGGTAAATTATTCCTCAAGCTTCCTGACCTCCCAGGCGGCGGAGCGCGTACTTTATCATGTCCTCCAGCCGCGGGTCCTCGGAACGGTATCCCTCCAGGGCACGACCGGCCTCCGCGGCGGTGTACCCCAGCCCCTTGAGGGCCTCGCGGGCCTCCCGAAGGAGGTCCGATCCTTCCGCACCGCTCCCCACCCCGGACAGGTCACCGGCCAGTGGGGCCAGCCTGTCCTTTAGCTCCAGAATGATGCGCTGCCCGCTCTTCTTCCCCACCCCGGGCACGGCGGTGAGCGCCTCCAGGTCGCCGATGGCCACCAGCCGGACCAGGGTGTCGGGGTCATAGGCGGAGAGTAAGGACATGGCCGCCCTGGGGCCTATGCCCGTCACTCCCAGGAGGTAGAGGAAGAGCTGCCTTTCCCGGCGGTCGCGGAAGCCGAAGAGCTGCAGAACGTCCTCCTTGACGTAGAGGTGCCCGTAAAGGCGGACCCTTTTCCCCGCTGGGGGAAGGCTCTTCAGGGTGTTGGCGGAGACGAACAGGGTCAGGCCAACCCCGCCCACTCCGATGACCGCATGGTCCTCTCCCTTCTCCACCAGGGTGCCTTCGACGAAATCTATCATCCCACACACCGCTTTCCGACGGCCGCCCGTCACTCCACCCGTTCCCGCCCTCCGGGGGCACGGGTCCGCCGGCACGGCCTGTTTCCGTCCCCGGGCAAGGCGCCTCCCGGCGGCCTTTCTCTCTCGCCTCGCATCCCTAAACTCCTTAAACTATATCTTTATTTCTACGGCCAAACCCCTCCGGCCTGCTTTCGCGAATCCGCTTTTCATGCTCCACCAGGCCTATGCCCTTCGCCGGCCCATGCCAGGATCCCCCTACAACGCCTTCACCGCGCGCACTCCGGGGTACCGTCCCTACAGCCTGCCCGCACCTTCACGCCATCCACTCCCCACCCGCCTCGTCCCATGTCCCTCGCGTCTCGTCTCCATGCCCCTCTCAAGAGGCGCTTTATCCCTGCGCCCTTCGCGGTGCCGTTTCTCCGACCTGCCTGCGCCGTTCCGTCACTAACCCCTTTAGCCTGCTCACCTTGTGGCACGGTGTCCCGCCATCTCCTTTTCGCCCCCCCGACATCCCGGAGGTCATCCCCCACGGTTTCCTGCCCGTGGGGAAAACGGTCAGTTAAAGCGTCGTTTTGATTTAGATACGGCGGTGGACCTATCCGTCCATCCCGCGGAGGATGCACCGTCGTCCGGGGCGGCTCGTAAGCTCAGCCCTCCCCGCGCCGCTCCTCTCTCCTACTCGGGGATCGTCCGCCCAAGCGCCGCTCCAGTTTCTCCCGGTGGGCGTGGCAGATGGCCAGGGCAAGGGCGTCGCTGGCGTGCGAGGAGCCCACCCCCTCCTCCAGGCCCAGCAGAGCCCTGACCATGTACTCGACCTGGCGCTTGTCCGCTCTCCCCTGCCCCACCAGGGCCTGTTTGACCTGGAGAGGGGTATACTCCTCCACCGGCACCCCGCAGTGTGCCGCAGCCAGGATGATCCCGCCGCGAGCTTCCCCCACCACCATGGCGCTGCGGGCGTTGGTGTTGAAGAATAGCTCCTCCACCACCACCAGGTCCGGCCGGTACTCGGTGATGAGCTCCTTGACCCGGCGGTATATCTCTTCCAGGCGTGCGGAAAGGTCGTCTCGGGACGAGGTGGTGACGGCCCCGAAGCCCAGGGCCCGGAGGCGGGTGCCCCGCTTCTCGATGACCCCGTACCCGGTGGAGGTCAGGCCGGGGTCGATGCCCATGATGATCATGAGATACCGGCCCTATTCCTCGGCTATCTCCGCCAGGATGTCGTCCGGGATGTCGAAGTTGGCGTAGACCTCCTGCACGTCCTCGTATTCCTCCAGGGCGTCCACCAGCTTGAGGACCTTCTTGGCCGCCTCCTTGTCCAGCTTCACCGTGGTCTTGGGGAGCATGGTCACCTGGGCGGAGGCTATCTCCACCCCCGCCTTCTCCAGCGCCTCCACCACTCCCCGGAAGGACTCGGGGTCGGTGATGATCTCGTAGTGGTCGTCCTCGGTGTTCATGTCCTCGGCCCCCGCCTCCAGGGCCGTCTCCAGCAGGGCGTCCTCGTCCACGCCGCTGTCCTTGTTCACGATGATGTTTCCCTTCTTCTCGAACATCCAGGCCACGCAGCCGGTGGTGCCCAGGCTCCCCCCCGTGCGGCTGAAGATGCGCCTGATGTCCGAGGCCGCGCGGTTGCGGTTGTCGGTCATCACGTCCACCATGATGGCTACCCCATTGGCGCCGTATCCCTCATAGGTTATCTTCTCGAACTCCTCCGCGGCGCCCTCCCCGGTCCCACGCTTTATGGCCCGCTCTATGTTCTCCTTGGGCATGGAATAGCTCTTGGCCTTCTCTATGGCGTTGGCCAGGGCTATGTTGGTCTCCGGGTTGCCCCCTCCCTCCCGGGCGGCTACGATGATGGCCCGTGAGAGCTTGCTGAAGAGTTGTCCCCGCTTGGCGTCCTCCGCGGCCTTCTTATGCTTGATGGTAGACCACTTGGAATGTCCCGACATCTCCTCCTCCTATCCCGGCATCCTCAACCCGCTACCCTCTCCTCCACCAGCCGGAGGAAATAGCGGTGTATCCTGTCGTCCCCCGTCAGTTCGGGGTGGAAGGCGGAGACCAGCATGCGGTCCTGGACGGCCAGCACCGCCCGCCCGTCGAACTCGCCCAGCACCCTCACCCCGGGACCCACGGACTCGATCCATGGGGCGCGGATGAACACCGCCCGGAAGGGCCTCTCCGCCTCATCGATGTCCCGGAGCGGTATATCGGCCTCGAAGCTGTCCACCTGCCTTCCGTAGGCATTGCGCCGCACGGTGATGTCCATTAGCCCCAGAAGCGGCTGGTCGCCCTCCACCAGCCGCCGCGCCATCATGATCATTCCCGCGCAGGTCCCGTAGATGGGCATGCCCTCGCCGACCAGGGCCCTTATCTCCTCCAGGAAGCCGTAGGTGGTCATCAGCCTCCCCATGGTGGTGCTCTCGCCGCCGGGGATGATCAATCCCTGGCACAGGTGGAGCTCGGGGGGATATTTCACCGGGATCCCTCGAGCTCCACATCTCTCGATCATCTGAAGGTGCTCGCGCACCGCGCCCTGGAGGGCAAGCACGCCCAGAGTCGGTTTCTTCGTCAACCTATCGCCACTCCTTTTGTTCCTTCACCGTAAACCAACTCTCGCCGCCGGGGAGGCGGCCCCTCACCGCCACCCCTAGGACCTCTTTCCCAAGCTGGGAAAAGGCCTTCCCGGGATCGACCCTTCGAGCGGCATTCTCCATCCCGGCCCGTTTTCCCTCTACACGCCCGCGACATAGACTCCTCAAGGGAGGGCTCTCCCGGTCGGTGAGGGAGACCCGTGGCTCTCTCCCCTCGGGACAGACGCTCACCAACCGCGGAACTGGATGAGGTTCTCCCGCCCGATCTCGGAGATCTCCTTGCCCACCATGGCCTTGCCCAGGCCCCGCGACACCTCGGCCAGTATCTTGGGGTCGTTGTAATGGGTGGTGGCGAGGACGATGGCCCTGGCGCGAGCCGCCGGGTCCTCGGATTTGAAGATCCCCGAACCCACGAAGACTCCGTCCGCTCCGAGCTGCATCATGAGGGCGGCATCCGCGGGTGTGGCTATCCCCCCGGCGGAGAAGTTGACCACCGGCAGTCGCCCGTTCTCCGCCACCCAGCACACCAGGTCGTAGGGAGCCCCCATCTCCTTGGCCACGGACATGAGCTCCTCCTTGGGGGTGACGGTAAGGCGCCTTATCTCCTCGTTGATGGTGCGCATGTGCCGCACGGCCTCCACCACGTTGCCTGTGCCCGCCTCCCCCTTGGTGCGGATCATAGCCGCTCCCTCTCCGATGCGCCGCAGGGCTTCGCCCAGGTTGATGGCCCCGCAGACGAAGGGGACGGTGAACCGCCACTTGTCGATGTGGTGCTTCTCGTCCGCCGGGGTGAGCACCTCGCTCTCGTCGATGTAGTCCACGCCGAGGGCCTCCAGTATCTGCGCCTCCACGAAATGGCCGATGCGCACCTTGGCCATCACCGGGATGGTCACCGCTTCCATGATGGCCTCGATGACGCTGGGGTCGGCCATGCGGGCCACGCCCCCGGCGGCGCGTATGTCCGCGGGGACCCTCTCCAAGGCCATCACCGCCACAGCACCCGCTTCTTCGGCGATCTTGGCCTGCTCCGGGGTAGTGACGTCCATGATCACACCGCCCTTGAGCATCTCCGCCAGGCCGGTCTTCACGCGTAAGGTTCCCTTTTCCACCATCTCTCAGGTCCCTCCAGACCAGGTTTATCCCCAGAGCCCCCTCCGGGTACTTACTCCTCGTGCGTCCACGATTTAAATATAAACCATGCGCGAGTCCATCCGAAAGGCGGCCGCCTTTTCCTTGCCTGAGGGACAACTGCCCATGCGATGAAACGAACAGACATGTACGGACATCCGGTGGAAAGACTTGACGGAGGGGGAACAACACCCGTCCCCTCTCCAGGGCCGTGGATCATCGGAGGCGGCTTGGCCCAAGGCCACGCTTCCGGCCAGCGACACGCTCGCGGGCCAAGGCATCGGCGGATATCGCGGGGAAGTTAAAAGATGTCCCTCCCTCGAAGCGCTAATCGGTGCGGGAGAGGCAAGCCCAAATGCCGCATGTACGCTCATGAACCGCGTGAAGGCCAGGGTCCGGCCAAAACGGTGCAAACACAGCAATCTTTTTTATCCCCCGCATTGCCGAGGTCTCGCACTGTACACGTGCCCGCTTTAAGAATCCTGACTTCTTTTCAACGCTTGCAAGGCATCTAGCTGCCCTCGCCCCCTTCTTCCGATCCCGTGATGAAGGAAAAGAGATGTGCGGCGTAGAGCTCAAACCCCAGCATCGCCCGCACATAAGCCCTCGCCGCCGGCACATCGTCCTCTTCATGGCCTCTTGCGTCCATAAGGGTTTGGAACCTCTTCCGCAATTCCTCCTCGACCGAGGAGAGGATTAAGATTATGAGCTCTATTGGGTCTCCTCTCTCCACCGCCCTTTCGGCAAGTGGTATGACCGGACCCCGGTCCAATCCAGCTGGCTTCAGGCCCGTGTTTGAGGCCCCTTCGCCTTTTCAGTGAAGACGCACTGCAGTGTCGAAAACCACAGGTCCGCCAGTTCCGCCGCTTCACCTCCCACCTTCCTTATCCTGCATGCCCCCTCAAAGGCCTGCCCGAGCTCCTCTTCCTCCTCCCCTACCCATGGAAGCATGAGGTTTACCCTCTCCTCCTCAAGAGCCCTGCGGGCGGCGGTCACCACGGGGCCGTCCATGGTATCACAGTGGGGGGCTATCAACGCCACCTCCTTTAAACCATGTCGATGTACTTACAGAAGAGATGGATCATAATGCTCCACACCATGTGCCGGGAACTCTTGGCCTCCTCGCGAAAATCGGAACGACGCTTGGAATCAGTATTTTAGGATGTCCACCATGATCCGCATGGGGTGGGTCTGGTAGCGCAGGCGATGGGGCCGCGAGGATATCCCCGGATGGGCGGGATTATAGGTGCACTTCACCAGGAAGGCCACGTTCTCCGTGTCCGCGGTAGGCACCCTTTCCATGGTCTGGACGATGGGATTCCCCAGGCTGACCGGCACGCCCTCGGCGGCAAAGGTGGGCACCTTCATGTCCCCGATGAGGATGTCGTTCGGGTGGATATAGATGTTCCAGTACTCCTCGTTGCCCGGCACACCCCCGTAAAAGGTGCTCACGTTGGGGATCTTGTCGGGTTCCTTACCGTCCTTTCTCCGGTACTCGAAAACGATGCGAAAGAAGTCGCCGTGGTCCTGCCAGTATATGTCCGTCAACTGGAGATTGGTCATGACCCCACCCGAACCTATGGACTGGTTCTGCAGCTTGAACTCCGTGGCTCCTCCGGATTCAGGGAGCACGCTCGACTCCTCCTCCTCCACGGGGATCTCCGGTTTCGCCTCCTCACCGCCCTCCGTCGGCTTTTCCTCCACGGCCTCTTCCTCCGTGGCCGCTTCCTTCTCCTTTCCTCCGCAGCCCAGTAGGGGAAGGGCGGCGCTCCACAGGAGCAGGAGTGAGCACAGGAGGCACACCCATGCCGTGATCGGCCATTCCTTCCGCTCACCCGCCGGCGCGATTCCACGTCGCTTCCTTCTCATGTCCGACCTCCTTCGTCATCTCCCTGGCCCCCGGATCTCTGCGGTAGCCCTTTTTTAAACTTCTCTATACCTCCCCCGGCTCCAACTCGTTGTCTCCGATGGACCAACGTCCGCGCATGGCTGCGGTGGTTACTCGAAAACCGTTAAGCTCTCCCGGCAACGCCATTAAGACACCAAAGAAGTGCCCCCTGCGAGTTTGACGGTCTTTTTACCCCTACCTACAGGTCATTCGGAGAATATCTCCTCGCTATACCGAGGAGGACCTCGCCACCGCATGTCCATACGTTCTTTTATAAGGCCCGAATCAGCCGCAAAATATCGCTGGCGTCCTTCCGTCCACCCCCCTTCTTCCGCAAGGTCGGAAACCACCTGTTTTCCTGAAAGCCGATCTTCACCCCATCATCCCCGCCAACGAAAAGCTTATCCCGGTTGGAGGCCGATTAAACCTTCACGCCGCGGCAACCGGCTCCTTTGCAGTGGACAAAATCGTGTAAAATATTCACCGTCAGGTTGGACGACATTTGCGGGCGGCCGGGCCGGAGTACCATCCATACGCGTGTATGCTTTGCCCGGACTGCGATTCCGGCCAAACGGCACCGGACCAACAGCGGACGCGCACCGGGAGGTCAAGGATGCTCATATTCCTCGGCGTGACCCTTTTCCTGATCCTGTACGGTACCTATAGGATGGTGAGGGATGGAAACCTCTCCTTCTTCCGCCGCCTGGGAGGGATGCTGCACTACACTCTCTTCAGGGGGAACAGGACCGTGTCCGCTCTTCTCTGGACCACGGTGGGATGCAGCGTCTTCCTCTCCAACCTGCTGGGAGCCAGGGATATAAACCTTACCCCCTTCAACCCCCTCTCCCATTTCCTCTTCGGCTACCTCTCCCGCGAGCTCCTGACCCTCTCCAACGAGTACTACCCCTATCTGGACAGGTTGGCCAGAAGACTTCCCGAAAGGGTGGGCAAATACGTGAATCCCACAACGGCGTCTTTCGTCCTGTGCATGGGAAACGGGATCCAGGAGGAGATACAGAAGCTGATTCCCGGGCTGAAATCACTGGTATGGACCAACCTCAAAGACCAGATCACTGACGCCTTCATGGATACGGGAGGGATCCTCTTCTCCGCCTGGCGAGCCCGCTCCCGCGCCACGGCCTCGGAAACGGGAACCGCCCGTGAGGACGAGGCGCGGGATACCACCTGAGGTGAAGGGTCAGGCCCGGGATTCCATCTGGGCCTGGGTGTACATGCCCTCCATCCCGGCCATGGCACGCAGGCGCCGGATGCGTTCCTCCACCGGCGGGTGTGTATCCCAGATGCTGGAGCGGCGGTGGATGCGCTCCCCTCCTTCCTTGCGGAAGGGCTGGACGATGAACAGGTGCGCCGTCGCCTTGCTGGCCCGCGGGAAGGGTTTGGCCTCCCGGGTCAGCTTCTCAAGGGCGCTGGCCAGTCCCTCCGGATAGCGGGTGAGCATGGCCCCGTTGGCGTCGGCCAGGAACTCGCGGCGGCGGGAGATGGCCAGTTGCAGGAGCTGGGCAATGATGGGCGAGAGGATGAGGAATATGAGCCCCAGGACCATTAGGGCCAGGTAGATCACCCCGGCTCCCTCACCCTCGCCGCCCCCCTGGCGCCTCCTTCCGCCTCCCCCGAAGAGGAACATGCGGAAGAGCACCTCGGAGAAGATGACCACCAACCCCACCAGAACCACCACCATGCTCATAAGGCGGATGTCGTAGTTCTTGATGTGGGACATCTCGTGGGCTATGACCCCCTCCAGCTCCAGGCGGTTGCACCTCTCAAGGAGGCCCGTGGTCACGGCGATGGCCGCGTGCTCCGGGTCTCTTCCGGTGGCAAAGGCGTTCATGGCCGGGGTCTCTATTACGTAGGTGCGGGGCATGGGAAGCCCGGCGGCGATGGCCAGTCCCTCCACGGTGTTCACGTAATAAGGGAACTCCTCCTTGGTAACCGGCCTGGCCCCCGCGGCGGCCAGGGCTATCTTGTCGCTGTGGTAATAACTGGTAAATGCCATGATGGTCGCCACCACGGTGGCGATGATCAGCCCCACCAGCGCCCGTTCCGGCCCCCATATATAGCCCACGAAGAAACCCAACAGGAGGATGAAGGCTATGAAGAGGGACACCAGGAAAGCGGATTTCCACTTGTTCTTGCTTATCTGGTCGTAAAAGGTCATCCTCCATCACCTCGGACCTGCTCGAGACCTATAAGGCCCCTTTCCGAACACCGCCCTCCCCACCCCGGGTTGGCGGCCAACGCGCCGCGGTCTCGCCTCAGAACTGCACCTTTGGGGCTTCCCGCTCCGCGGCGATATCTATCTCGAAATATTCCCGGGGCGTGAAGGTACCCGAGAACATCCCGGCCACGATGTTGCCTGGGAACCTCTGGCGCGCCGTGTCGTAGGCCATCACGCTGTCGTTGTAGAACTGTCGCGCGAAGGCGATCTTGGACTCCGTCCCCGCCAGTTCCTCCTGGAGCATGAGGAAGTTCTGGTTGGCCTTGAGGTCGGGATAGTTCTCCGCCACGGCGAAGAGGGTCTTCAGGGCCTGGGTGATGGCGTTCTCCGCCTGAGCTTGCTCGCCCACGGTGCGGGCGTTGATGCCCATGGCCCGGGCCTGGGTGACCTTCTCGAAGACCTCCTTCTCGTGGGCCGCGTACCCCTTCACCGTCTCCACCAGGTTGGGTATCAGGTCGTACCTCCTCTTCAGCTGCACGTCGATCTGGTGCCAGGCGTTATCCACCCGGTTGCGCTCGCGCACCAGCTTGTTGTAGTAGTACACGAACCACATTATGAACAGAAATACCAGGACGGCGATGACCACTAGGAAAGCCACCATGAGAGACCTCCTTTGTTCCCACTTCACATCAATGGCCGGGCCCCAAGCCTCCCGGCCCCGAAGCGCCCATAAAACCTCTTCTCGTCAGTCGCCATTATAATATCCTATCCCTCACCGACAGGCCCGACGACGACCACACTCAACTTCTCGGTAGAACCATAGCCATCCTTTACCGCCGGACATCCGGGCCCGCATTTCTCGGCATACCTTCCACTGTGACGCCCGGAAACCCGTCTCAGTTCCGGCATCCGGAGTTTCCGCCTTTCGATACCGCGCACACGCCATCCACACTGACGTATTATCTGGCTTGGGGGCCATCCGGGGGCATCCCCGTCCTCCCTCCTTAGCCGCCCGAAAGGAGGCCTCTTCTTACCCGTACCGGCTCATTTGATCCGCCAGGGGATGGACGGGAAGCATAGCTATAGCTTCCATGCTTCCATGCGCCCATCCGATCCCTCCAATCCGTAAAAAGCGAATCGGGGAGAGGATGAGCGACACCACACCAGCGTGCGTGCACTTAACCCTATATAAGACTCCACGGAGGATGAGGGGCCTGCGCGCAGAGGCATACTTCCCACCGCACCGGGCCTTCACGGGCCGAGGCGGACGGGGCCCGAGATCTTCCGACCTCTTGCCGTAGGCGCCTTTTTCTCCGCACCGCTCATATGACCGGGGCGAGGCTCTTTTCGGGAGCAAACGTCGAGGCCGGCGAAACGTCGTCAGAGCAGGTGAGCCAGCCCGTCCCCGGCGAAGCGGGCCCCCAGCACGATGAGGAAGGCACCGCACGCCAGGATCACGTAGTTGTAAACGCGGTCGGAGATGAACCTCTTTCCCGTGACCACCAGGAAGGCCACCAGGAAATACCAGAGGACGTCGGCCATGATGTGGCCGCTGTAGAAGGAAAGGACCCCCGCGGGCCCCCTCTCCATGGAGCGCAGGAGCCAGCTGAGCCCGAAGGTGGCCCACCACAGCGACCAGTAGGGATTGGAGAGGCTGGTGGTAAGCCCGGCAGCAAAGGGGCCCAGGCGCGCGCTCCCCCGGTCACTGAGATCGAGGCTGAGCTTTCCGTCCCGCACCTCGATGGCCATCCCCAGCCCCATCCAGAAGAGGAAAGCTCCCCCGGCCACCCCCACCACCCCGAAGAAGACGCCGTTCCCGATCACCCTGTCCAGGCCCAGCACCAGGAGCACGACCAGAGTGCCCTCCAGCACGGCGTGACCCGCCACCAGGAGGGGCCCGGCCATGAAGCCCCTCCGGTAGGATTCGGTGATGGTCACCGTGAGCAGCGGCCCGGGCATCAGGGCTCCGGAGAGGCCCACCCCCAGGGATATGAAAAAGATGGAGAGTAGGCTCACGGCGGCCACCTCACCATCCGTAGTGAGCCCGCATGCGCTCCATCCCCCGCTCTATACATCGCAGTATCGCCGCGTGCAGGTCGGGGGAGACGGCAGCCACACAAGAGAGCTGTCCCGCTCTTCCCGAGAGCAGCAGAGGATAACCGTCCAGGGGATTACCGAAGGCGTCGGTTATCACCAGGCCCGCCTCGCGGGCGACGAGGTTGGCCGCCGCCAGGTCATAGGATGAGTTGTTGAGGGGATGGCCGTGGCCCACGCGGAGGAACATCTCCTCGAGCTCCGGGACCTCGCGCAGCATGCGGTCTCCCACATCCACGTAGGCGTCGAGCTGCCCGGTGAGCAGCCGGGTGATGCAGAAGGTGGCACTTCCCAGGTCGAACAGTCCCCCGTCCACGCTGGAGACGTCGATGAGCTCCTCCAGGACGAGCACGGTGGGAAGAGCGGGCCTTCCGCGGAAACCCAGGGTCCAGAAGAGGGTGGAGAGGTCATGGTGGGGGTGTATGACTATCTCCCGCCTCTCCCCCTCCAGGTACATGGCGGCCCCGCCTCCCCTCCAGGCTTCGAAGCGGGCCTCGTTCTTTATCTCCCTTATCAGACCGTAGACCACGTCCCCCAGGGTCGCCGACTCCCTCCCTCCTGGACGGAAGGGCGCGGCGGCCACGGAGACGCAGCAGGCCTCCAGGCCGGCGGCTGCCGGGCGGGTGCCGTCGATGGGGTCCACAACCAGTACCCATTCCGCCCTCTCCTCCCCAACCAGCCCCCGGTCCTCGGAGAAGAAGGCCACCTCGGGGTATTCCCGCAGCCTGTCCTCCAGCAGTCGTTCAGCGTCCTCGTCTATGCTGAAGGTGGAATCGCCGCTGGCCCCCCTGCCCTCCATGCTGCGCGAGGCCTTCATCCCCAACCGCGGGCGCACCAACCCCCGGATCTCCTCCGCCATCTCCCTGCTGATAGCCTCGACCTCGTCCAGCCTCATCTCCTGCCTCTCTTCGTTCCGACCTTCCTCGGGCTCTTATCCCAGTATTTCCCCGAAATCCCTCTTTCCGCTCCGCATCTCCGAAGGCCATGCCTCTAGGGCCACCGCCTGGCCTGCCCGCCCAGCCGTCGGCCTCTACAGGAAGCATGGTAACTCGTCCACACTGGTCGCGCTCCGGACTCGCGCTTCCCTCTCATACGGGTAATCCCCGCGCTGAGATCCTCACTGCGGGCTTCCTCGAACCCCTCCGCTGGTCATGTCGCTTGGAAGGCATAGGGATTCATCCCATCCCAGCCCCGTCCGCCAACCGCCCTCTCGGGGTTCATGCGCACCGGGAGGGCTTGACCCTGAGGGCCTCTCCGTAGGCCTCCTCGACACTTGTTACCAACTTTTCCCAGGAATATTCTTCCGCCCTCCTTCTGCCCGCTTCCGCCAGGCGACTCCTCAAACCCTCGTCCGTGACCAGGGCGGCGATGGACGAGGCCAGGGCCTCGGCATCTCCGGGCGGCACCAGCAGGCCCTCTACTCCCTCCCTGACCACGTAACGGTACCCCGGGATGTCCGAGGCCACCACGGGGACCCCGCAGGCCATAGCCTCCAGGAGGATTATGCCGAAACTCTCCTGTCCCAGGGAGGGGACGACCATGATCCGCGCCGTCCGGTAGGCGGCGGGGAGAAGCTCGTCGGGCAGCCGTCCCAGCCAGGTCACTCCCTCCACCTTCCGTCCGCCACCCTCCGCCCCCACTACCAGGAGGCGCACCTGGGGATGGTTCCGCCTCACCCGGGGGAGGGCCTCGAGGAGGACCTGCAACCCCTTCCGCGGCTCCTCCCGGCCCACGAAGAGGAGGTAGAAGGCATCGCCGTCCAGCTGGGGGAGCTTCGGTTCGGGCAGGCAGCCCTCCATCCCTCCGGCGAACCCTTCCTCCCCTCCCTTGCCCCCATCTCTCGAGGCGGTGCTCCCCCCTTCTCCTGCGGCGGCTCCGGGAAACCCTCTCCCGGTTAGGTGTGCTTTCTCCGTTAACTGGAAAAGGTTGACACCTCGGGGGTTGAAGCGGCGGGTGTCCACCCCGTTGGGTAGAATCCTGTATTCCCCGGGAAAATAACGGGAGACCAGCTCCACTGCCGCCCGGCTCACCGCGGTCCGCAGGTGGAGGCGCTCCGCCAGGGGCTTGAGGACGGGGCGGGCCAGGAAGTAACCCAGGCTCCCGCCCTCCCGGGCGGCATGGAAGGTCCCCACGTTGGCCGCCCGGGAATAGAGAAGGGCCAGCATGGACACGCTGGGGATGAGGGGCTCGTGAAGGTGGAGGAGGTCGAAATCCGCGGAGGCCAGGAACCTCCTCACCCGGGCCGCCACTCCCGGCCCGAAACAGATGTTTGCCACCGAGCGGTTGGCGGGAACGGGAAAGGAGCGGCCGGCGGAATAGAATCCCTCTTTTGCCCGGCCCCCGGGGGCCAGGACGGTCACCCGGTGCCCTCGTTCCCTGAGGCACGCGGCCAGCTGTCCCACGTGGCGGTTGACCCCTCCCGGAACATCCCATGAGTACGGGGAAACCAGGCAGATGTTCATGTTCTCCTCTAACTTCTCCCAACCTCGCCCGTTATTCCGGCCGCCCTTTTTCCCTCTCCCGCCGGTCGGTCCTATCCCGGCGACCCAGTGTCAGGGGCAGATTCATGTCTCAAAGGGCCGACCGCACCGGCCCGACGGCCACCAACCGTCGACCAACTCCCGCCTCCCCGCCCGGCCCCAGGGTTCTCCTCTTCCCTCCGCCCGGCCCCTTCTCCATTCCTCCCGAAGATGGGCTGGAACATGTGCCACTGGGTGGGGTCGCGGCGGATGAAATCCTCGAAAACCCGTCTACCCCAGGAGCTCAATCGCCGTTCTCCTCCCTTTTCCCCACTCCGTTCGAGGGTTCCCGCTTTCCGAAGATGGGCTGGAACATGTGCCACTGGGTGGGGTCGCGGCGGATGAAATCCTCGAAAACCCGTCTACCCCAGGAGCTCAATCGCCGTTCTCCTCCCTTTTCCCCACTCCGTTCGAGGGTTCCCGCTTTCCGAAGATGGGCTGGAACATGTGCCACTGGGTGGGGTCGCGGCGGATGAAATCCTCGAAAACCCGTCTACCCCAGGAGCTCAATCGCCGTTCTCCTCCCTTTTCCCCACTCCGTTCGAGGGTTCCCG
>NZ_JACVJJ010000055.1:0-23919 GCF_015711935.1 Candidatus Solincola tengchongensis | reverse complement strand
CACCGGCGCCCTCCACGTCCTCCAGGCGCGAGAAATCCCCGGCCTGCAGCCGGTAGCAGAACTCGTCTATGCGTATGAGGGGTTTTATATAGGTCTCCGCGGCGAAGAGGACGCAGAAGAAGACGGCGGCGAGGATGACCGGGATTCCGATGCCGAAAACGGCTATCCAGTGCCCGTTTCTTACGGAAACGGCCAGGTAAACGATGAAGGCCACCCCAGCCAGGCCGATAGGCGTGGCGACGGCGAGCATCTTGGCCAAAAGGAGGGCGGTTTCACGCCTGTACCTCCTCCTTCCGCCTTCGCTGAGCCTCATGGCTTGAAACTCTCACCGCCCATTGTCGAGATCGAGCTCCCGATCGCCGGCCTGTAGCCCGTCATCCTTTCCCGTCCTCTAGACCCTTTACGCCGGACCCGGTACGCCCGTACACGATCGTCATGCCTTTCGCCCTGCTTATCTCACATTTAAGAGGCGTTGACCTCTGGGGCTCGCCGTCGAATCACCACACCCGTTTCTTTTTTCGTTTCCTCCCTTGGCAAGTCCTTCCGCATGAACCTCGGGAAAGGAGGGCATGGTCATCGTAACCTGCTCGCCTTCCACACCTGCACATCGGCCAACCAGCCGGGCGCCACCTGCCGGCTCACACGGTTCGAGAGTCCCGGGGCTTTCCACGCGTGGCGCGCCACCCTTGGGGATATAATATTTTCGTCGCCTCCCGTTGAAACACGAAAAGACCACGTCAAGGCGAGCGGAAGTTTGAGGTCCTTCGAGGCCTCTCCGCCCTAAGGAGGCAGAGGGAGATGCTTTACAGGAGATTCGGAAGCACGGACTGGGAAGTCTCCATCCTGGGATTCGGGTGCATGCGCCTCCCCACAACGGACGGCATACCCATAAGTGAAAACGTGAACCTCGATGAGGCGGCAGCCATGATTATCAAGGCCGTAGAGCAGGGCATCAATTACCTGGACACGGCGTACACCTATCACAACGGCAGGAGCGAATCCATCCTGGGCGAGATCCTCGGCGAGGGATACCGGGAGAAGGTCCGGCTGGCCACCAAGTGCCCCGTTTGGCTGGTGGAGGAGCCCGGAGATTTCGACCGCTTCCTCGACGAACAGCTTGGGCGGCTCCGGGTCGGGCACATCGACTATTACCTCTTTCACGGCCTGAACCGCCGGAGGTGGGAGGACGTCAAGCGTCTCGGCCTCCTCTCCAGGGCCGAGAAAGCGCTTGCGGACGGTCGTATAGGGGGCATAGGCTTTTCCTTCCATGACCATTTTCAAGCTTTCCGGGAGATGGTGGACGGCTACGACGGTTGGTGCATGTGCCAAATCCAGTACAACTATATGGACGTGGAAAACCAGGCGGGAGAGCGGGGGCTGCGCTACGCCGCCGAAAAAGGGCTGGCGGTGGTGGTCATGGAACCACTGCTGGGCGGGAACCTGGCCCGACCTCCCCGGGAGATAGCCGAACTCTTCGAGTCTTTCCCCGTGAAGCGCACGCCGGCCGAATGGGCACTTCTCTGGCTTTGGGAACAACCGGGGATATCTACCGTGCTCAGCGGCATGAGCACCATGCGGCAACTGGAGGAGAACCTGCGTACCGCCGAGCTCTCGGGCCGCCACAGGCTGAGCGACGATGAACTGGGCTTGATCGAGGAGGCCCGCCACCGTTTTCTGGAGCGGGCAGCCGTTCCCTGCACCGGCTGCGGATACTGCAAGCCATGCCCCAACGGCGTGGACATCACGGAGAACATCTCGCTTTACAACAGCCTGGTGATGTACGACGACCAGCTCACCCCGCGCTTCCGTTACCATCGCTTCCTGCTCGAAGGGGAAAGGGCTTCCGCGTGTACGGGGTGCGGAGAATGTGAGGACAAATGCCCGCAGGGGATAAAGGTGGGCGAGCTCATGCCCGAGGTCCATGCCGTACTCGGGGAGGGTAAGGCGCCGACACCGCCAGCGCGTTGAGCTCGCCTCCGCACCGGTAGGAATCGGCCTGATTCGCCTGCGATGAAGTGTCTTGAGATGCCTCCGCTTAGGAACTCGGAGACCAGGCTCGTGCTCTATCGTCTACCTCGCCGCTTTCGCCACGATCGCCTCCTCCCCCGCGAGCATAGCGCACAATAGCGCTTCAGCGGACGCTTTCAGCGCCGAAAACGGAGGCCGTCCTGCCCCAGCCGGGCTCCGATGTGGAAAGGCTGTTAAAATGTGTGATGGCGGTTCCTCCCCGCATATCGGGAGGGCGACCGGTGAGGGGGAAAATGACCTTAAGCTCGCTCCTCCACTTGAAGGTGGCGCCAGGAAAGGGACTAATACCAGGCTCCGCCTACTATCGCTCCGTGAGCAGGGCGGTGGAGATATCCCCTACCCTCTTCATCCCCGGGGAAAGGGTGAAGACCCTCGCTCTGGGAAAGCTCGTCCTCAGCTTGGATGGAGAGAGCCAGCGCCTCATCGGGCTTCGCGCCTACACCCCCTCAAACCGCTGGAAGGTGGAGGGCACGGAACCCGTGCCGGAGCCCGATGCCCTCGGAGAGGTGGTTTTTACCCACGACTTTCAGGACCAGGAACTCCGCTTTTACAATCTTTATCCCAGGTACGAGTTCCATGCACCGGAAGGCAGCCTGCGTATAAGGCTCCGCGGAAGCCACGACCTGGTCATCCGCGTGGGAGACAGCCTGCTCCTGGGAATGGACCGCTCCGGGGTCCTGACGGACTTCTGGCTGGAGAAATTGAGGTTCACAGCTTGAACCACATGGCGCATGAAAGGATGCCTATCTCCTTCTCATGAACAGGGTAGCGAAGCATATACCATATTTTAGAATCTATTTGGAGGTGAGAGGATGGCCAGGGAAAGCAAGGTGCTGAAGAAAGGTGACGGGGCGCCGCACTTCAGGCTGCCGGACGCAGCGACCGGCGAGGAAGTGAGCCTCTCCGCGCTTCTCGGAAGGCCGCTGCTAATATACTTCGGTCGAGGCACCTGGTGACCGCACTGCCGGAAGTATATGGTCCATATACGGGAAAAGATCTATCCGGAACTCGTGAAGCGGGACGGCCGCGCCGTGGTGATCCTCCCCCAGAAACGGGATAAGGTGAGGGGTTACCTGTCCTCTCACCCCTACCCTTTCCCGGTGCTCGTGGACGAGAAACGCCAGGTGGTCAAGGAATACGGGGTCTACGTGAGGGTCAACCTCGAGTCCCTGCACATCGCCCGTCCTTCAGTCTTCGTCCTGGACCCTGACGGGCACGTGAGATACGTCTTCATAGCCAGCGTCCAGACCGAATATCCGCCGGACGGTGAGGTACTGGCCGCCCTGGATTAAAGGAATAACACACGGACAATGGCTGGAAGAACCTGGTTGAGGGTCGAAAAATCACGCATCGACCACGGCTCCGGCGGATCCACGCTCTCCGCCCTCCGGAAGGTGGCCACCTCTGAAACGGGGGAAATCCCTCGCCTTCCGCAACGGTGTGAGGAGGCCGGTATGGGCATCGCCGCACAAAAGCGGCGGGCAGGGGATAAAGGTTGTATTCCTCCACCGCAGAGGGGAGAATTATAAAGAGGTTGCGGTCCCTTACCCGGATAGCGGAATTTGGGAGGTGCACGGGGGATGCGAAGAGCAAGCGAAAGTCCGTGGAAAGGTAAGTCACTGCTCACCGCCCTCCTGGCGCTCTTCCTCCTCGCTCTCGCCGTTCTCGCCGTGGGATGCGGCAGGGGGAGCAGTAAGCCCTCCGGTGAAGCGGAGGAATCGGAAAGCGATGCGGGATGGAGTGGGGAAGAACCCTACGGAGACGAAGCGGGAGGCAAAGAGGAGGGGCTCACGGAGCTGAAGGGCTTCGGTTACGGCGAAACCACCGGGGGCACCGAGGAAGTGATGGTACTGGAGGGGATCCGTTTTGGGGATCATGCCACCTATGAGCGCCTGGTCATCCAGTTCGCTCCCCAGGCCTACAACCCCCATTACGGGATTCCGCGCTATCGCGTGCGCTACCTGACGCCGCCCTACGAGGACGCGGAGGGGAACCCGGTCCTCGTGGAGGGGAAATACCTCCTGGAGATAACCTTCAACGGGAACAAGGCGGACCTCTCCCCACCGGAAGGCTATGTCCAGGTATACACAGGCCCGGACGAATTCTCTCCCGGGTACACCGTGATCAAGGAGGCGAAACTGGTTCCGGCTTACGAACTGAACACTATGATCCTGGTGGTGGGCCTGGGGAGCCACGCCCCCTACAAAGTCCAGGAGCTGACCAGTCCTCCGCGCATCGTGGTGGACGTTGCCAAGCCCTGACGATCGACAACAAAAGCGGGAGATAAGATGGATCTGCTCGAGGAGACGAGAAACTCTGCGGGAACGGAGCTTTTCGGCGTCGCCGATGCCCGCATCTATGAGGCCAAGGCCCCCGCCGGACACCGTCCCTCCGACTACCTGGACGGCGCGCGCAGCATCGTCGTTCTGGGCATCCGCCTCCTGGATACCCCCCTGGACGGGCTCCCCTCGACGCGCAAGGAATACACGGCCAACTTTCACGTGGCCAACAATAGGTTGAACGATTCCCTTTTTCGGGTCGCCCTCCTTCTCCAGGACCGGGGGCATGAGGTGTTTCCCGTCCCTTACCTGGAAATGCCTGGATGGAACCTGGACAAGAGACCTCCGGCATTCCTCAAGCTACTGCGCCACCTCGCCCTGTTTCCCCGGGTAAAGGATGTCCTGAACTCCAAGGTCCTCTGGGAGAACCTCTCCTACAGGCACATGGCCGTAGAGGCCGGCCTGGGGGAGATAGGCCTGAACAATCTTCTTCTGACGCCGGAGCACGGTCCCCGCGTCCGCCTGGTGGCCCTGATCACCGATGCCGAGCTCCCGGCGGGAACTCCCCTGGAGCCTTCCCTCTGCCGGCCCGAGAAATGCGGATACGCTTGCGTACGTGCCTGTCCCGCGGGTGCCCTCCACGAAGACGGGAGGGGGACGGACAAGGCCTCCTGCCTGCGTTATTACCTCAAGCTGGGCCTGCCGGGGATGAGCGGCGTCCGCTGCGGCCTTTGCGTGGCCCGCTGCCCGGCATACCGTCCGCGCTTCCAGGAGTCCGGCCGGAACGATCCCTGAGGGCATCCGGCCATGAACGGCGGCTCACACCGAATCCGTCGCTCTAAACCTTCGAAGCACGGCACACATGACCTTAAAGGCACATAAATCCGGTATAAACGGAGGAGGGGATGTGAGAATGCACAAGCTCATCAGCGAGGGCAAGATATTCCTCTCCGCGGGCGTATTCGACGTCCTGAGCGCCAAGATCGCCGAGGCGGTGGGTTTCCGTGCCGTGGTCCTGAGCGGTTACGCGGCCAGCGCCAGCTATCTCGGGGAACCGGACATCGGCCTGCTTACTCAGACGGAGGTTCTCGACCTGGCCCGCCGCATCTGCCGGGCGGTGAGCATCCCGGTCATCGTGGACGGCGACACCGGGTACGGTGGGACACTCAACGTGAAGCGGATGGTCGAGGAGCTTATCGCCTGCGGCGCCGCGGGCATCATCCTTGAGGACCAGACCTGGCCCAAGCGCTGCGGCCACCTGCACGGGAAAAACGTGATTCCTGCCGAGGAGCACGCGGCGAAAATAAGGACTGCGGTATCCGCCCGTAAGGACCGCCCTTTCATCATCGTGGGAAGGACGGACGCCCTGGAAGTCCTGGGGCTGGAGGAGGCGGCAAGGAGAGGCAGGCTGTACAGGGAAGCGGGGGCGGACCTCATCTTCGTGGAAGCCCCGCGTTCACGGGAGGAGCTGGAGTATATCGCGCGCGAGATTCCCGCTCCACTGGTGGTCAACGTCGTCGAGGGCGGCGTGACGCCGGTGCTGGATCTCGAGGATTACCATTCCATGGGTTTCGTCAGCGTGGGCTACGTGCTCACCGGGATATTCGCCGCCGCGCAGGCGCTCCGCAAAGCCTATGCCCACCTTCTGGAAAAAGGCACCAGCAAAGGACTGGAGGGGGAGCTAATGAGCTTCGGCGAGTTCACGGGCCTTCTGGGACTGGAAGAGAAGCTCGAGGAAGACCGGCAATTTCTGCGCCCCTGATCCGTGGGGCATCGGAGGCGAGGGCAAGGAGCAAAGCACATGGCGGAAAAGAGAGCAAACGCCGGCGAGAACCCGGTGACGCCCAGGGACGCGTCCTCCCTTCTACTCCTGCGCGGGGCTTCCACCCCCGGCAAGCTTGAGGTCCTGATGGTAAGGCGCCATTCACGGAGCCCGTTCGCCGGCGGCATGCACGTATTCCCCGGAGGTGAGCTGGAGGACGGCGACCGGGACCCCGGGTGGGAAAAGCTGTGCCGCGAGCCTTCCCCCGGGGAACTGGAAAAGTTGTGCGGGGACGGGACTTCCAGGGGAAAGGCCCTCGGGCTCATGGTGGCCGGCATCAGGGAGCTCTTCGAGGAAACGGGCATCCTCCTGGCCTCACGGGACCCGGAAGAGAGCATCCCAAACCCCGGCGGGGAAAGCGAGCTGTTGCGCGAATACCGGGTCGAGCTGCGCTCGGGAAAGCTTCTCTTCCAAGATGTGGTGCGGGATCTGGACCTCAAACTGGACCTCGACCGACTGGTCTTCTTCGCCCACTGGATAACCCCGGAGGTCTCCCCCATTCGCTACGATACGCGGTTTTTCCTGGCCCCAGCTCCGGCAGGCCAGGAACCGGACCACGACCGGGAGGAGATCACCGCCTGTATATGGGTAGAACCCGGCACGGCGTTGAGGATGTGCTCGGAGGGGGAGTTCCCACTCCTGCCGCCGACCATGGCCAACCTTTACATACTGGCCGATTTCCACGCGGTCCACGAGGCCCTTGAGGCGGCCCGGGAAAGAGAGGTGCCAACCGTCATGCCCCACTTTGGCTCGCCCGATCGATGAGCCATCGCGAGAGGTGGGGGAGGGACGCCTGCCGTCAGTCCAGGTCCACCTCAACGCCGCAGGAACGGCAGCGCTTGGCGCCCCGGAACAATCTGTACCCGCATTCCGGGCAACGGTAGCGCTCCTCCTCCGAACGCACCCAAGCCTCGGTGCCCAGTTCCCTCCAGGCAGGTATGGCGCGCAACATGACCTTCTTCCCTACCGGCAAGGGAAAGCCTTCCACCAACTCGCAAGGCCATTCATCGCACTGGTGGCAGCCCTGATATCCCTTCCGCAGGCAGCAGTCCCTTATGGGGCACACCTCGCAGTACAGGAAGCGTTCCCCGGAAAGGCATCCCCGGCAGCGCACCTCTTCGGTGGAGGTGAGCCCGTAGACTCCCAGCAGCCTTTCCTTGAACTTCTCGTTTCCGTCCCGGTGGGCGATATACACGGCACACACGCCGCAATAAAGCCCGCAGGGCGACAGCAATTCCCTCTCCACCTCTCCCGCCATGTCTTTTCTCCCTTCTTTTCCGCGTCTCCCCGCCTCCAGCCGGTGTGCAGGAGTCACCCGGTTTCCGGTGGCCGCTTCCGGGAATGGCTCGCTTCCGTGACCAGTTCCATGATAACCAATATCGCCCTCGGCGTTGGCTGCACCGCCGCATCGCGGTACGAGAAGGTAGCTCCCACCTACCGCGTATGGCCGAAGGCTTACGGTATCCTTGAGAGAAGGCCCCTTGCAGATTTTAAAAAAGAAGGGTCACCACAGATTCTAAATAAGGATTCTAAATAAGAATAGAGAAGGCACAAATTCGGCCCCCGGACCTACCTTAAGCGACCCCTTCCAGGCCGAGCTCCTTTATCCTCTCCTTCAGGAAGGCCGCCATCTCCGGAGTCCGCTCCACGGCCTCTCTGACCGTCCTCTCCGGATCCAGCGAGATGTAGAATCCGGCGTCGCTCGTTCCGTCCGGGTCCAGGGAACGCTTTATCTCCCGCAGGTGGTGATGATAACCACCGATGAGGGGACCGAAAAGCTCCGCGCCGATGGCCCCCATGGCGAACCCCAGCCCGGGACCCAGGTTGTGGCGGATGGTCTCCACCAGGGTGGCGGCCAGGTAATCCCGGGCCTTGCTCATAGATTCCGGGTCCCGGGGGTCGTAGAGATACAGCTCCTCCTGGTGCCCGAAGCAGGTGCTTCCCTCGTATATGCCGCCCCAGGCGTTGTCCGCCAGGTCGTCGATAAGGGCTTTCCTCTCGATGAAGGAGGCCTTGAGCTCCGCCGCGATCTCCGCCTGGTTCACGGCGTGGTCCCAAGCCTCCAGGGCGCCGAAGGAGGTGTTGAAGCTCCCTCCCCGTCGGAAGATGAGCGGGGGGAGGGAGGCCCGGATGAACCCCCAGAGCATGGCCCGGTGCAGCGATGGTAGGGCGCTCATGTCCAGACACACGCCTCCGGTCTCCTCCGCGATCGTCTTCAGGACGGCGTCCTGATACGAGAACTCCTCCTCCGTGCGGGCGGCGATGAGGAACTGGAAGGCGTAGCGCTGGGAGAGCAATGCCGACCGGAGCCCTTCATGCCTCACAAGTTTACCCATCAGGTGAGGGGTCAGGGCGGAGAGGAGAGCTCCCACGGAGTTCTTGCAATGGAGGTAGCCGATCTCCGATGCGGCGATGCGATAAGTGGCTTCGGCGAAGGAACGGCGATCGGGAAAGGCGCAGATGTAAAGCCTCATGGTATCCGGTAGGTCTGCCTCGCAGTCGAAAAGCAGGCCTTCCACCGCGGTTTTCGGAGGTCCCGGCCACGGAAACAGCTTGACCGCGCAAGCGGTAAATATTCCCAGGCCACCGCAATTCCCGATGAAACCCCGAGCCACCCCCCGCAGGCTGGGTCCCGGTCCGTCCCCGGTGAACCATCCCAGACCGCTTCCCGGGCTTCCCAGCCGGAGAACCTCTCCGTCCGGCAGGACCCATTCCACGCCCAAGAGGTTTCTGGCGCTGTATCCCGTGGTCAGGCCTGACCACCCGTACCCGCAGAGGGAGGTGGCGCTGGCCAGGGGCGAGGTGCCCGCTCCCGCCCCGATGATGTGGCAGTTCAGGCCGCGCTTCATGGCCTCGGCCTGAAGCTGCGCGCAGCTCACGTAGGGTTCCACCACGGCGTACATGTTGCGCTCGTCCAGCTCCAGGATGCGGTCCATCCTGCGCAGGTCCACTTGGATCACGTCTTCACCGCTGACCATGTTCCATATTCCCCATCCCGTGCTCATGGCCTTGAACCTCAGGCCATGCCTGTGGCATACCCTCACCACAGCCTGCACCTCCGCCGTGTCGCCCGGCAGGACCACCACCGCTGGACGGTACGGGCACCAGCCGCTGGTCTGTCCCACCACCTCGGCGAAGGCCTGCCAGGCGTAGCCTTCCAGCACGCCCGGCTCGCATGACACGTTCTCCGGGCCCAGTGCTTCCCGGAGCTCCTCCACGACTTCCTTTAGATCCAAAGGCCGTCACCCCCCGACTCTTCCCCGGTGCACCCGCATGAGCCAAGGGCCCGCCAAGCTTCCTTTTGCATCCGTTTCACGCCAACGGAGTTCGTCTTCTATGTCCCGCTCGCCGCATAGTTCGTTTTGCGCGGGGCCGTGCCGAGGCAGGTCCTCCGTATAACACATATATCCATGCCGTCCTTGCCTTAATCCTTTCATCCATGAGGCCGACGCCGTTTTCCGGCAGCCCTTTTCCGCCACCATCATCCCGGCGCCGCGGGGATATGGCCCTTCGACCCCCGGCCCGAGCGTGAGGAGCATCCCTCTGCAGGCTTATCGGAAGAACCTTTTTGCTAGCCCATACCGTCTCCCGTTTTCCCGTTTCGACACCCCTCGACGACCAATTCACTAAAGCCTGCGAGGCGACGTTGGGGGAACGAATGCCGCACGGCGCCTTTTTGACAGGCGAGGGCGACACGCATAAACTTTGGTTCAGGGCTGCTGAAAGGCGGGAGGTGCCGGCTGCTTCCCGTGCGGAGGAGGTGCTCTTCATGGAGATCAGGACGTCCGACAGGTTTCCCGGTGTGCAATGGGTAGGGGACCCCGGGGACTTCATCAAGGTTGACGAGGCCCGGTGCGACGGCTGTGCCAACTGCGTGCGGGTCTGCCTTGCGGAATGTTACGAGATAAGGGACAAGAAGGCGCGTGTAAAGACCCTCGCCGAGTGCATGGAGTGCGCCGCCTGCTGGTATGTATGCGACAAAGGGGCCATCCTCTTCTCCTGGCCTCCGGGCGGAACGGGCTTCCGCACCGACTGGGGTTGAGAGCATGGCGGCCGTGGAAACCTGCGACGTGGTGGTGGTGGGAGCGGGCTTCGGCGGCCCGGTGGCCGCCCGCAGGTGCGCCGAGGCCGGGCTGGAGACCATCATCCTGGAAAGGTCGAGAGTACCGGGAGAGAAGGTGGTCTCCGGTCTGGTGATCCCCTTCTACGGCTTCACCTTCGGGCCGGATTTCATCCGCGAGGGCAACCCTCCGATCGAGAGGCCCATCTGCAGGGTGGTGAACCGCTTCATCCGCGGTGGAGAGATATACGCTACCGACAGCACACTTCGGGTTCCCAAGCCCCTGGCCCTGGGGTACTCCGCCTACTGCAAACCCTTCTGCACCTGGCTGGCCGACCGGGCCGTGGAGGCCGGGGCGGAGCTGCGCACCTCCACCACCGCAGTGGAGCCCATTTTGGAAAAGGGCGCGGTCAAAGGGGTGATCACGGACCGGGGAGACGAGATCCGCTGCAGGGTTCTCATCGACGCCGGGGGAACCCAGAACCGTCTGGCCATCCAGGCCGGGCTGCGGCGTAAGTACCTCCCGGAAGCCCTAGAATTATATATGCTCTGGGACTTCGAGATGGCCAAAGAGGACGTGGACCAGACCTTCGGTCTCTCCATGGAGTTCTTCCACGCCCTGCCGGAGGAAGGTATCGGCGCGCCGCTGGGATACGGTTCCACCCTGTACATCTTCACCTACCGGGAGAGCATCCACCCCGGCCTGGGGCAGTTCCTGGTCACCAGGGGCGAGATCCCCAACCTGGCCAAGCTCCTCCCGCAGTATTTCGAGAACTTCCAGAATAAGGTAACCAGGTGGAAGCGGGATATCGCCCCCAAGGTAAAGCTCCGGGCGACCACCTGGGATGTGTGCCCCATCTATGCCGGCCTCATACCGGAGACCAGGAACATGCCCATCTTCGGGGACGGCATTCTGATAATCGGGGATGCCGCGGGCTTCGAGGCCTCGGCATTCGGGGACGGAGTGCCCAGCGCCTGGTTCTCCGCCGAATTGGCTGCCGAAGTGGCGGTCGAAGCGGTGAGGCGAGGGGATTCCTCCCCCTCCGTGCTGCGCGAGTACGAGAAAAAGGTGCGGGAGCACCCCTACATCACCTGGATCATCACCGACTGGCGGAGGTGGGACCTGCGCAAGGTCCTGGTGTCGGGGGACGAGAGAGAGCTGCGCCGCATGATACGCGACCACTGGGGAGTCGGCGCCTTCCGCTACCGTTACAGCGGACGCCCCCTGGCGAAGGCCGTGCGGGAAGCCCTGCGGCGTGACCCCCATGCGCCGCTCAAGTGGATGGAAATGTTTACCAGATATTTCCGCAACTGGGAGGAGAACCGCTTCGACCCGTTATCCGTCTCCTGACCACACTTGGAGCGCCACGGCAGCCTTTGTCAAGGGTCGCATGGCCTTTCCGAGCGGTGGTACGTGCAGGATGAAGTCCGGTAACCACATCGCAACTCACACGTGGAAGTTTGCCGTCGGCCCCTTAAAAGACAACTCCGAAGCGCTCGCGGTACGCCGGGTTCGGACTCGTCTTCACCGGCGGCCCGATGGCCGTAGGGAAATACGACTTCCCCTTCCGAAACGCTCTTGGCCCGATACTCATACCCTTCGTCATGCGCATCCGATGAGGGCCTCCGCGGCCGGGAGGCGTTGAAGGTTCATCCGGATGAAACGTCGCCCCTAAAAATCCCCATTGATCAAAAACATATCGGCCGGGTTGCCCGCTTGTCTTGCCTGCGAGCTCCTTGTATGAGGGCATCCGGGTGCCTTCTACGAGCTCCGCTGCAGCCAACTCCGTTTCAGTTGTATTGCTTGCATGGTGCAAAGATGGGGTTATCATAGACATACGAACATTCAAAATTACATTGTTCAGCCAGGGTGGGCAGAGGACCACGTACGGATTCCGGCATCGAACAGTGGCTGATCATCTGCTTACCGGCTTTCGTACCAGCAGGGGATTGCCGAGGGGGGATAAGGATGAGCGTCATCCCGGACAAGTTCAGGCTCCTTTTCGACCGCAGGCTTACATTATCCAACTTTTCCCAAAGACTGGCCGACATGCGCGGGGACAAGACGATGTCCGTCCTCCACGAGCCTCTCCGCTACCTTGATTTTCCCTTGAAGCGCGTGAGCTACCGGGACGCCGCACGTTTCGCCTACCGGGTCAGCTCCTTCCTGCGCGAAATAGGGGTAAAGCCCGGGGAAAGAGTGGCCCTCTGCACCTCCAACAACGCCGACCTCCCCATGTCCATCATGGGGACCATCGCCGCGGGAGCGGTGGCCGTGCCCCTCAACTTCATGCTCAAGGCGGAGGAGATACGCTATATCGTGGAGAACTGCGGGGCGGAGACCCTGATCACCGACCCGGAGGTCTTCGCCGGCAACATAAGGAGGAAGGAGAGCCTTCCCTCCATCAAGCGCTGGGTGATGGCCGGTCCGAGGGAGGAATGCCCGTCCGGGTTCGTCTCCCTGGATGAAGGCCTCAGCGGAGTGCGGGAGGCGACCCCCGCGGAGGTGGATCCCGACCAGCCGGTGGCCATCTTCTACACCTCGGGGACCACCGGATACCCCAAAGGTGCGGTGATGTCCTCCCGCAACCTGATCACCGCCCAGAAGATCGCCGCCGCCGTCCTCCCCGTAGGGCCGAAGAGCAAGGGCCTCTACTGTCTGCCCACGGCCCACGTCATGGGCTTCGGGTGCATCATCATGGGCTGCTGTGTGGGCATGGAGGCTTACTACATGCGCCACTTCAGCCCCCGGGAGGTGCTGGAGGCCATGGTGCGGGAGAAGGTCAACCTCTTCGTGGGCGTTCCGGCCATGTACGCCATGATGCTCGCGGAGGGCATCGACAAGTATGACCTCTCCAACCTGAAGATGCTGGGAAGCGCGGCGGACGCCATGCCCGAGGAGTTGGTGGAGGCTTTCCGGAAGAAAGGCTCCTTCATCCGCTTGGGCCCCTTCCGGACGGGAGCTTTCTTCGCCGAGGTCTACGGGATGGTGGAACTGGCCGGCACGGCCACCCTGAAGATGGCCCTCCCGGGAATAAGATACCCGCGAGGGTGCGTTGGCTGGCCGGTATGGCCGGTAAGGGTGCGCATCCTGGACGAATACGGCAACACGCTCCCGCCCGGAGAGGTGGGAGAGGTGGCGGTCTCCGGTCCCGGGGTGACCAAAGGATATTGGAACGATCCCGAGGCCACCCGTGAACTCATCAGCGGAGGTTGGCTGCGCACGGGCGACATGGGGAAGAAAGACCGCCTGGGCAGGCTTTACTTCGTGGACCGCAAGAAGGACGTCATAAAGTGCGGGGGTTATTCCGTCTTCTCCGTGGAGGTGGAGAAGGAGGTCCTGGCCCACCCCGCCGTGGCCGACGCCGCGGTCATCGGAGTCCCTCATCCCACCAAAGGGCAGGTGCCCGTGGCCGTGGTGACCCTGAAGCCGGGTGAAAAGGCCACGGAGGAGGAGCTCCTCTCCTGGTGCCGGGAACACATCGCCGGTTACAAGCGCCCGCGCGCCGTACGCATCATCCCGCCGGAAGAGATGCCTTATGGGGCCACCCTCAAGGTGCGCAAACTGGAACTGCGCCGTCGTTTCGCCGACCTCTTCAGCGGGGAACGCGTCTCCGTCTGACTCTTGATGCAAGCACCTGGTCCTGCGGCTCGGGGCACTCACCTCTCTCCATCACGCCGGAAGGACCGCCGCCTAGGGAAGCACGACCTCGCACGACCCGGGGCGGGGAGGATCCTTGAATCCATCACCCCTTCCGACCTCGCCCTCGCTCGGTCGCCTGCTCCGTTCGATCGGGGCCCGGAGAACGGCGAGCCGGGACCGGATTCGATCCGTCCACTTCAGGCAAGCAACGCGAGAACACCCTGCACCCACAGCGGCGCGCTAGGCGAAGCGGAATGGACAGGAAAACTTCCTTGGGTGAGAAGAAACCCTTTATTTCCCACTATAATGAACATTGCTATCCTGGGAGGGAAGGTCGAGGAGTGATTAATATGCGTCATTTAAAATGTCGCTGCGGCGCACCGCTCTGGTTTTCCCGCTCCATACGGTGGAACGACAACGGGACCATCTCCCAGTTATTCCGCAGAACGAGCAGGGTGGTGATAGTCGAATCGGAGATCTTCAACGAGGTCTTCTCCCGCATAGAGGAGAAGATGGGAGTGTCCATCGGTCACCTGGTCTTCGAGGCCCAGCGCAACGCCGCCCGCGAGGTGATCGACACCCTGCTCGGGCACCCGCCCCTGAACCTTCTGCGCAGAGGAGCCCTCAGGCACATGGTAGTCCGCTATTTCTGCAACCTGGCCTGGGCCACCGGGCAGGCGTACGTCGAAGCTCTGGAGTACAAACCCGGCGTCTTCGGAGAGGCGCTCATCCGCAATCCCTACAACCGCGAGCTTATGGCCGCCATAATCCTGGGCGCTTTCGAGAGCCTGGAGGGAAAGCCTTACGTCCATTCCTGGAAGAAGCTAGGAGGAGACGATGTCATCCGTATCGAGCCAGCCAAGGCCAAGCCGGAGATCTCGGAACGCATGAAGGTGGAAATGCCGCCATCCAAGGCCAACGGTCACCCCATAACGAAATGCCGCATATGCGGTTTTCCCTCTGACCTCCTCTACCTGGAATGGCGCCCGAGCGAGGGCAAGATAATCGACAAACGTCGCGGGGCGCGCATGACCTTCCTCGACGGGTACACCCCGGAGGTGGTCTTCCGGGAACTGGAAAAGGAGCTGGGCGAGGACATCTACCCGCTTATAGTGCAAGCCCAGAAAGAGACCACCCTCAAGCATATACAAGACCTGGACCTCACCGGTTGCGGCACCCAGACGGAAGCCGAGCGCACCGCTTGCTACCGCAAGGCGCTGGAACCGCTTCCCTTCTGGGGGCAGGGGTATGCAAGGGGACTGAGGCACGAGCCCGGCTATCTTGAGGTCGTAGTGGACAACCCCTACAGCAATCCCTTGCTGGCCGGGCACATGGCCGCCGTCTTCGAGGCCGTGGAGGGCAGGGAAGCGTCGGTGGCGTGGGAGAAAGCCGGCGTTTCCTCGACCCGCTTCCGCGTGCGCAGTGCTTGGACCCCGGCCCAGGAAAGAAGCCCCTGTAACGCCGCTTAACGACCACTGGGCGGGTTCGAGCACAGTGAGCGGAAGATGCTCACTGCCGCGGGCTCACTCGCGTTATCTCCCGTCACTCTATCCTGCCCCCCATCTCCGCATAAAGCTGGGGCAGGAAGGAGGCCAGGTTGTTGTACTCCATGAGGCTGTGCAGGCAGTTGTTGCGCGCCAGGTCCATCATCCGGAAAGGCATGGGGCGCCTCACTCTCACGGGCTTCCCGCCGCGCATGGTGTAGCCGATCCAGTAGCGGCTGCGGTACTCCACGCCGCCGGCCACGGAACGCACGGCGTGGAGGAAGACGCAGAAGGGAGTGCGCATAAGGCTCAAGGTGACGTCCGCGCAGTAGGCCCTGCTGATGAACGGCTCCCGGAAGAGCTCCATGTCCAGGCCGAACTCGCGGGGGGAATAGAAGCGTATGGCCAGCCTCTGCGCCGACCTCAGGTTGAAACCCTCCACCGGGTAGTGGGTGCTCCCCTCGTTCCTCTCCCGCAGGGGGACGCCCGAGCTGTCCAGGTGCCGCGCGGGGTCCTTCACCCCGATGTCCACGTGAGCCGGGGGGCACCAGATGGCGTACCTCAGGCCTTCCAGAGGATGCCAGTTGAACCACCAGTCCAGCATTTCCGGCGTCACCTCCGGCATGCGCACCAGGGTGGCGGCGAAGCCGCTCCCGTCGGGCATCACCGTGTAGCCCGTCTCCACCTCCAGGTACCCCGGCTCGAGGAGGTCGTTTCTCCTTTCTATGGGCGTGGCGGAAGCCGGATTCACCGGGCCCGCGTTCACCCTCTCCAGGTCATCCCGCGGTATCTCCGCCAGCTCCTTGTGGAAATACTTGGCATAGGGTTTGTTCTCCTCCTCCGGGGTCAGCCGCCTCCGCGGCATGGACCGGATGTGGTCCATGGCCACGGGGTGAGGAAAGATCTTTCCCATCCTCACAAACAGGCTCCTGACGCTCACGGCCACCACCTCTCCGACGGTCTTCCTATCGAATCTGGAGCGACCTAAAGGTTTCTGGATCTCCGTCCGAGAATCCGTCCTTCCCTGTTCAAGTGGCTGTTCTTGCTTGTGAATCGGGAGAGTCTTGCCTGCCTCCTTTCCCGTACCGTTACCCGGCCGTCTCCCGGCAGGTATCAAAGGGTGTCATGGCCGGGAACGCCCTCTACTGGCTGTTCGCTTCAAGCCCCCTTTTTACACCTTCGTCTAACTTACCCGTGCCCCTCGCCTTCACCATTTAAAACCCATGTCTCACTCGCCCACTCCGCTGCTGCCCCTTTTCTCCAATCTCCCCCGCACGGCGAAAGCAACGAAGGGAACGGCGTGGAGGGCCACTCCCTGCGCCGCTGAGCGGAGGGCCGTGGACAGGCGGTACCTCTCCGACCTCCTGTAGGCGGAGAAGGCCTTCACAGCGAGGGGCACGTACAGGGTAAGCCCGGTCGCCAGGCCCGGGACGTACTTTCTGGCCTTCAGGGACGCCCCCAAGTGCAGGAGCGCGTTGAAGAAGAGCAGGCCGGCCATGCTAAGCCCGTAGGACGGGTCTTTCTTCCGCATGAGCGAGCCGAAGGCACAACCGGCGATCATGGAGGCGTTGACGCCCACGATGATGGGAAGGGAGGCGTTCTCGAAGGCCTCGGGGGCCACCTCTTTGGCCGCCTCGAGGAAGCCCCCCGGCCAGAAGTATTCCTCCACGACGTGAGCGCACGACGCCGCCGTGAGGTACCAGAAGACCTTGCTCTCCTCATCCCATCTCCTTGTGAATTCTCCCTTGTCCCTTTCCACTTCGATCACCACGCTTTCACGAGATCAAGCCTGATTTCCTCCGCTGACCGGAAATCCGCAGATTTGCCCGGATCTCGAGCTCATACGGCCGTCACCTCACCGTGAACTCGGCGGGAGGGGACCACCCGGTGGCCTTCGTCCCGTCCTCAAGGCTCCTAATCCGGCAACGCACCCCATACTCCCCGGCTTCCAAGGGATCGAGCTCCGCTCGGCCTTCCGCTACGGCTTCCCGCACCGTTTGCCATTCCCCGTCTCCTTTGCGCAACTGGAGGTCGAATGCGGTCCCCTCGGGAGGAGGCTCGACACTCATGGTCACCGCGACCCTCTCCCCGGCCGACACCCGGTCGGGAACACGCGGGGGCACGGCCACCCTTCCCTGGAAACCGCACACCATGTCCCGGTAGGAGAAGGTTCCCGCCCAGGGGACCTTCACCCACCAGGTCTCCGGGTTGTGCGAACGCTCCCCACGGATGATCTGGGAATCCCAGAGCCCGAGGCCGCTGGCCTCGGTCACCGAGTGGTATTCCGAGCCCGCGTTGGTCCACTCGAAGCGGTCTCCCATCTCGCCGCCCACCGTCTCCGGCTCGAAACGGTCGTCCCGGATGAGCACGGGGTGGACGGGAGAGGGGTCGGGCGGGATGACCGGAAGCTCCAGCCAGGAGGCGAACCTGCCCCCGGTGTGGACGCGGGTACCCCGCGCGGGCGAGGAATATGCCTGGTACATCGAGTTCCTCAGGGTTATGGCGGGGAGGAAGGGAAGGGGACGCACTCGGAAGTAGGCCTCTCCCTTCCTTTTGTAGCGGCCGCAGTGCACGGTGACGGCGATGCGGTGGCCGGCTTTGAAGACCATGCCCGTGGGCCAGATCTTCACGTCAACCTCCACGGGCACCCCGGGGGTCAACCAGTCGCTGCGCTTATGGAGGTGCCAGGGCTGGTGCGGCCTGCTGCGCTCGGGATCCAGCGCCCTCCGCGAGGCCCGCAGCCAGCCGCGGGTCACGGGCTCGTCGGGAGAGCCGGCGATGACGTAGGCGAAACGCGTCTCCCGGCCCTGCGGATCGTAGTCCCTCAGCTCCACGGTCAGGTCCACGTCCCGGCCCTGTGTGGACACCCAGAGGTGTGCGGTGACGGGGCCGGCCACGGTGACGTCCTCCTCCAGGGGCGGGGTGCGGAAGGTCACCTGGTAACTGCTTCCAACCTCTTTTTCCTCCCGCCAGACCGCCTCAGCCGAGGACTCCTCCTCCGGGTTCTCCGTGACCAGGGAGCCGTCCCGGGCGTTCAGGTAATACCTCGTCCAAAGAGTCTGCTCCAGGGGCCAGCTGTTCCCGTAGACGTGGGTGAAGGTGTCCGGCCCGGTGCGTACCTGGACGTCCACCGCCGGCTCGCGCTCCAGTCCCGTGGGCCTGCCCTTCAGATAGTGGTCGAAAAAGCGGAGGACGGTGCGGTTGGCCCAGGGCTGGTAAGCCGATCCCCAGTGCGTCCCGCTGTAGAGGAGCAGCTTCTTCTCCCTGCTGCCTGCCCCGGCGAAGGCGTTCACGTTGCCCCGCAGGTGGAGGTCGGGGTCGTTGAGGTTCCCCACTGAGAGCATGGGTGCCTCTATCAACCCCACATCATCGGGAATCCTCGGCGTGTCCCTGCGCCCGTCCAGGATGCCCGTCCCGTAGGTCCACAGGTCGTCCAGGTAAGGATGGGTGAGCATCAGCTCCATGAAATTCTTGGACTTCCAGGGGCGGTCGGCGGTCACCTGCATCATGAAGGCGAACATGACCGCGAAACGGCTGAGTATCCCGCCCCGGTAGGCGATGTCCCGGTAGGGCTCGAGGAGGCCCTCCCAGGGAACGATGGCCGCGAGGTGGGGAGGCTTGAGGGCGGCGGCGAAGTACTGGGACATGGCGTAATAGGAGATGCCGAAGAGCCCCACCTTCCCGTTGCTCCAGGGCTGGGAGGCAGCCCATTCGATGGCGTCGTAATAGTCCACGGCCTCCTGGTAGTCGAGGAAGGCGGAAGGCTGGTTCGATCCGCCGTACCCCCGTGTGTTTATGGTCACATAGACATAACCTCGCGGGACCCAGTACTCGGGGTTGGCCTGCTCGAATTGCTGATATCTGGTACCCACCCCACCGTTGTCGTCAACGCCCGGCTGGACTTTGATGTAGAGGGGATAGGGCGCTTCGGCCATGATGACCGGGAAACGGCCGGGTGTGTCGGGGCGGAAGACGTCCCCCCGCAACTCGGTCCCGTCCCGCATGGGTATCCTCACGCCTCTTTCCATGACGATGCCGTGCTCCGGCTGGCTCAGGCCGTAATCGTACCTCCCGTCGTCCACGAAGGGATAGCTGGGAGCGCTTCGCGAGGAGGGAAATCGGGAAGCGTTGAAGGCGTTCATGGCCTTCAGGAAGGGCCTGGCCAGTAGGGCGACCGCCTTTACCCCGCCGCAGCAGAGCCTCACGAAGAAGGTGTCGGCTGTCTCCTCCGGAGTTGCGAGGAAGGAAATGCCCGGCATGACCATCACCCCCTCATATTTGGTCTCGACGGGAACTCAACGACGATCATCGAAGTAGCCATTCCGTAAATGAAAATTTCTATGTATTGCCAAACACTGGCATGGCTTCTTGGTCACCATTACAACCCACCTCGAACATGGAGATCATCTCCTGGAGACACATGTAAATCCGCCGCCCTATTCCACTTGGCAAGATTCTGGCAACCCTTCTTCCCTCCTTTGCCCTTCCTGCAGCTCCTGCGGCCAACCCCAGACACCCTCTCCATGTAAAAGGCAACCCTTTAACTCACCGAATACCCGAACACGCAATGCCCCGGCTCATCCCCTTGCGGTATCTCAAAGCCTCCGCGCCTTCCGCGAGAAACGCTTTACATACGAGCCATAACCGATTGGTTCTTTTTTCTTCCGCCCTTCCGCCCTATCCTTACGAACGAAAAACATCCGCTTTATAGGTATATAAGATTCCGCTGTATCCTTTCATCCCACGGTCATCTCCGCTTACCCCGGAGTATTCCCGCCCACAGGGGTGGTGACTATCACCGCCCTCCTACGCTCAACAGGCAACGCCTTCCGATGCTCAAGACGCGGGAAACCCCACTTCCCATAAAGGCTCTGGAGGCGCAAACTCTTCTTCGTCTCCTTCCCTCATCTGCAGGCGCAGGGTTATCCTCCTCGCCGTTTCCCTCACCAGCCGGACCTGCTGTGACCTCGCCGCCCCGCTCACTCTACGGGAGGGCCCCGCCACCACCACCGCCGCGACCGGCTTCCCACGGTGGTCGAAGACCGGGGCGGCCACGGCATTTATGCCCAAGTCTATCTCCTCGCGGTCCACGGCGTATCCCCGCTTTCTCGCCACCTTGAGCTGCCGCTTGAACTCCTCCGGGTCGGTGATGGTCGCTAGTGTCAGCCTGGGCATGCCCTCCTCGAGCGCCCTGTCTACCGCCTCTTCTTCGGAGAAGGCGAGTATGGCCTTGGCGCCCGCCGCGGCGTGGGCGGGAAGGCGATCGCCCACCGTCCCCGCGATGCGCACGCGCTGCGGCCCCTCTTCCACGTGGGCAATATAGGTGGCGTTGCCCGACCAGACCTCGAAGACCACCGTCTCCCCGAGAGCGTCGCGGAGCTCTTCCAGGTAGGGCCGCGCCAATTGCACCATCTCCGTCCTCAACGAGCGGTAGAGGGCGTTGGCAAGGCTCATGATCGATGGGCCCAGATGGTATTTCCTGGTATGCCGGTTCTGCTGCAGGAACCCCTTCCCGGCCAGGGTCTTGATTATGCGGTTGGCGGTGGCCGCGTGCAAGTCCAGGCGTTGGCTTATCTCCGTCACCCCCAGTTCCCGGTTGGAGGGGGCGAAGAGCATGAGCACCTCCATGGCCTTCTCGATGGCGTTGGGCCTTTTTGTCGTCATAATTATCACCATAATTTCAAAATATGATTATAAATTTTATAATATGATATATCATGCGGAGGGAGGCGAGGTCAACGATTAAGGCTTAAAGGCCATATCTCTGCGCACGACGGCCGCGTTACCCCGGTTAGCCGAAGCGTCAAGGTGGAAAGATCACCTCATACGCCGGCATATCTTATAGGCAAACCTCCCGAACAGGATACGGTAGAGGTTCGGGGAGAACCTCTTGAGCGCGTACATGAAGTTGGCCAAGGGAGTCAGGACGATCATGGGCCGATCTTCCTTGATCCCCTTGATGATCTTCGCGGCAGCCCTCTCCGGCGCCATGCGGGGCATAAGGCCATAAGAAAACTTGAATAATTTCGCGCGGTCGTAACCCCTAACGACAACGCGATCGATGATCGGGGTCCGGATATTGCCGGGACAGACCAGGGTAACGGATATGCCCAGCGGTTCGAGCTCGTGCTGGAGGGTCTCCGTGAGGCCCACCAGACCGAACTTGGCAGTGGAGTATGCACTCAGGGTGGGCATGGTGACCAGTCCTCCCAGCGAGGCGATGTTTACTATATGTCCGCTGCCCCGCTCTATCATCCCGGGGAGAAAGGCGCGGATGGTGAGGATAGGACCCCAGAGGTTGACCCCCATCACCCACTCCCAGTCCTCCGGCGTGGTGTCGATGAAATCAGCCCAAACGAATACGCCGGCGTTGTTGATGAGAACGTCCAGCCCCCCGAACTCGCCAAGCACCGCCTCAGCCACGGCCTTCACCTGAGAGGAATCGGATACGTCAACCACGTACTCCCTGGACTCCACCCCCGTACGACGTAAGAGCCCGGAGGTCTCCTTGACGCCTTGTGGGTCGATGTCCGCCAGGAGGAGCACTGCCCCTTCCTTCCCTGCACACAGGGCCAGTTCCCTTCCCAAGCCGCTGGCCGCTCCCGTTACTAATACCGTCTTTCCCCGGAGATCCCGCATGAGCTCTGCCCTTTCACGCTTGGGTCGGCTCTCCCGCAATGGTTATAGTCGGCAAGATCAACAAAATGGTGAACAAGGACGGACAGCGATTTCTTAGCGGCCCTACGCAGGTGGCTCTTGGGACCCATTAGCAGGAGACAGTGCTTAAAGGCTTGGCCTTATTTTGAAATACCGGGAAAAATCTTTATCATGAGCTCACCGGCATATTAACTTGCAGAACCATGCATGGAGAAGTGCAGGTGAATCTGGAAACTGATACCCTTGAAAACTGAGGCTCTCCCCGCGGTTTGAGGTTCTGCTCTGTATGTGTAGATTACGTCGAAAGGTAGCTCCCTAAATCCCGTATTTTCTTTTCAGGAGCGCCTGAGCGCCTCCGGGGGAGCAGGACATCAGGTCCTTGTACACTCTTTCCACGGTCTTTGAAAATTCCTTGTTCACCCTTTCGGACAGTTCGCTTTCATTCCAGCTCGCCAGACGCATGCAGGAATATTCACCCTTCTTTATCCGCGTTCCCGGGATGATGATCCAACCCTCCCCAATGTAGTGTGGCCGGAAGAGGAAAGCGAAGTAAGGCTCATAGCCGTCCACCTCGTGCCTGGTTCTCAACCCTTCCACGTCCTTTTCCGCAATACTCACCCTCTCTCCCTGACATGTCTTTACCTCGAATGACATCTTTCTCCTGCGCTTCTCGCACAGGACGTCTATGTCCACCCCCTGCACGGCGCGTTCCTCGGCCAGCCTGTAACCGAGCTCCATGAAGGTAAGCGCCAGGAGTTTCTGGACCACCTTCCCGAACTCCCTTCCGTGTCGCCTGTGGATCTCCTCGAGCTTCCTCTCCGCGCTGAAGGTCAGGCCCATCCCCGAGCCACCTCATTCCCGCATAATGCTGGGTCCGCTTTGAGGATCCCACTCCCCCAGCCGGTAGACTACCTTGGCCCTGGAAACCTCCTCCTGTAAGGATTGGAGCAACTCCCCGTCCATGGTAGCCAGAAGCACCTGCCTTTCCGACGAGACCTTGTCGAGAAGTCTTGCCAGCCGGCGCTTCTGTTCCGTGTCCAGGCTCTGGGACGGGTCGTCAAGGATGATGAAGGATGGGCCACCTTCGCGGTTGGCGCTCCCCCCAAGGGCTAGGAAGATGCTGAGGGCAGCGCAGTTCATGTCACCCTGGTTGAAGAAACTGACCACCTTTTCCGCGTCACCGTCGCTCGATGCGTACACCTCGTTGTCGCCATCGGGGTCGATGTTTATGCCCTCGAAGTCCGGTCTCTCCACCAGGACACGGTAGTACTCTTTGATGCGCTCCTCCGCTTCCCCCAGTCGCTCGCGCTTCTTTTCATTAAGCGCCGCCTCCACGGAGTCCCTCGCCTTTTCCACCGCATCCAGCATGCGGTTGAGCCTGTCGCGGGCTTCGTTCATCGACCTCCATTCCGGAGAAGAGGATATGGAGCGAATGACCTCTACCTTCGCTCTTGCCTCCAGGACCTCATGGATGATGCCTGCCTGCTCCAGCGTCTCTTCCGCGGAGGCGATGCCTTCGTTGTAGCGCTCCAGTACTTTTTTGGCTTCATCGAGCCTTTTCTCGATCTCCGCCAGCTTATCCCTCACCATTTTCTTAACGTCGTCGTCATCGCTAACGGCGACTTCCAGGAGTTCTCCGATACTCTCCCGCAGCGACCTGGCTTTCCCCTCGGACTCGGGGATCCTGCGCTCCACCAGTTCCTCAAGCCGCCTTATGTCCCCCTCCAGACTTTTTACCTTTTTCGACAAATCCTCGCTTTCCTTTCCGAGACCCTCCACCTCCTCGCCCATCTCCTCCCGCACGGCTCGGAGGCGCTCCATGAGACTCTCCGGAACGACATCCTGTTCACAGGCGGGGCACGGTATACGAGAGCTCTTGTCCTCCAATTCTGAGAGATAATCGATTGTCGCCGAGACCACGGGGAGGCGTGCGTTTATCCTTCTTA
>NZ_JACVJJ010000054.1:0-51624 GCF_015711935.1 Candidatus Solincola tengchongensis | reverse complement strand
GCCTGGGTGGTGGGCTACCGTCCCGACGAGCGTTTCAAGATCACGCCGCGGACGAAGAGGGCCCTGAGGTGCGAGATCCTGGATTGAGAGGAAGACCGACTGGACCCATAAGAGGGATCGAGTTGAACCGCCTTCGTCAAGATCACGCCGCGGACGAAGAGGGCCCTGAGGTGCGAGATCCTGGATTGAGAGGAAGACCGACTGGACCCATAAGAGGGATCGAGTTGAACCGCCTTCGATCCGCGGACCCCGCAAGGTGGGGTGTCTCCGTTCTCGTGGCGAGGACCCCGCGGGGAGGGGATGCGCACGGAATTCCTCGGTGTGACCTCGCAGGCACCGTGCGTTTCGGAGAGCGCTTTCGGGGCCAGGGTCCGGGGGATTACCCTGCAATCCCGTCCAAACCAAAAGATCGGGCATGCGAATGCTCGTTTCCGTTCCGAAGACGTTGGCCCGACCCCAGGGTGGGGACATCGCCGGCCATGTTTCACCGTCAAGCCTCCCGCTCCGCATGGGAATATATTCCATGATCTTCCGTTTCCCTCCCCCTTCCCCTTTGCCGGGAAACTCATCCGGGCCTCCCGCCTGGGCGTCGTATGCCTTCCGACCAAGCAAGGGACCGTTTTCCTCATGCCCGCCTCGTATCATCCCCCGTCCGGTTGGGGTAAAATGGGGACCGTGGCCCGAAAGGGCCGTCACCGGCGCCCCGCGTCGGCTATGAGGGATTCCCTGTCGAAGAAAACGGCGGAGGCGTGAAGAGGGAAAGCGCTGAGAGGGGGAAAACGGCCGTTGGATACGAAGCCCGGGAAGGTGCTCATCGGCAGCCGGGAACTCGACCGGCGCGTGGAGGAGCTCGCCCGCCGCATCACCGAGGATTACCGGGGGCGCGACCTGGTGATGGTGGGCATCCTGAAAGGGGCTTTCGTCTTCCTGGCCGACCTGGTGCGCCGGGTGGACCTCCCCCTGGAGGTGGACTTCGTGGCCGTCTCCAGTTACGGGAAGGATACCGAGACCTCCGGTGTAGTGCGCGTGCTCAAGGACCTGGACCTGGACATACGGGGGCGGGACGTCCTCCTCGTGGAGGACATAGTGGATACCGGGCTCACCCTGGATTACATCGCCCGGCTGCTCCGGCAGAGGGAGCCCGCCAGCCTGGAGGTCTGCGCCTTGCTCAACAAGCCGGAAGCGCGTAAGGTGGATATTGAGGTCAAGTACTGCGGCTTCGACATCCCTCCCCTCTTCGTGGTGGGGTACGGGCTGGATTACGCGGAACGTTACCGGCATCTGCCTTACGTGGGGGTTCTCGAGGATGCCGGGGATACGCAAGAAGATGCCTGAGCTGCCGCGGTCGAGGGACGCCGTTTCAGGACCGGACACGGGCGGTCGAAGAATTATAGTGGCGGGACACGCCGGGGGACGGGGCGGCAAGCGTCGGCGTGGCCAAGGTGTGCCGAGAGGGGAGGGAGAGCTCCGCGGGGAGCGCCCAGGGGGTCACGGAGGGGCGCGGTCGGGGCGCCCGCATGAGGTCTTGAAGAAAGGAGAGCGGTAGGTCTTGAACCCCGGAAACAAGAGGATCTGGCGGACTGCCATATTCTACCTGGTGATCGCCTTCGTCATCCTGCTGGTGTGGACGAAGTCCCCCAGCATCTTCGGGACCAAGAAGGTCCACGACCTCTCCTGGTTCCAGGACCGGCTGGCGGCCGGGGAGATCGCCACCCTGACCATCAAGGACAAGGACCACGTGGTGGTGGGGACCCTCCAGAGCGGCGAGGAGTTCGAGGTAAGCTTCCCCGCCGATTACACCAGCGACCTGGTGAAGGAGATCAATTCCTACCGCGCCAAGGCGGATTCGGAGGACGCCGGGGAGGCCCAAAGGTACGCCGCCTACCGCAACCTGGAGATCAAGGTGGATACCCAGGGAGGTTTTGACTTCCTGGGGGTGGTCCTCAACCTGCTGCCCTTCATCCTCATCGTGGTCCTCTTCTTCTTCCTCTTCCAGCAGATGCAGGGAGGGGGGAGCAAGGTGATGTCCTTTGGGAAGAGCCGGGCCAAGCTGGTCTCCAAGGACCAGCCCAAGGTGACCTTCAAGGACGTGGCCGGGGTGGACGAGGCGGTGGAGGAGCTGAAGGAGATCCGCGACTTTCTGGCCAACCCCGCCAAGTTCCAGGCCCTGGGGGCCAAGATACCCAAGGGGGTCCTCCTCTACGGCCCTCCCGGCTCGGGGAAGACCCTCCTGGCCAAGGCGGTGGCCGGTGAGGCGGGGGTTCCCTTCTTCTCCATCTCCGGCTCCGATTTCGTGGAGATGTTCGTGGGAGTGGGCGCCTCGCGGGTGCGCGACCTCTTCGAGCAGGCCAAGGCCCATGCACCGGCCATCATCTTCGTGGACGAGATAGACGCCGTGGGGCGGCACCGCGGCGCCGGGCTGGGCGGGGGGCATGACGAGAGGGAGCAGACCCTCAACCAGCTGCTGGTGGAGATGGACGGCTTCGACACCAAGGCGGGGGTCATCCTCATCGCCGCCACCAACCGTCCGGACATCCTGGACCCCGCGCTCCTGCGACCGGGGAGGTTCGACCGCCAGATCGTGGTGGACCGTCCCGACCTGCAGGGCCGCATCGAGATACTCAAGGTGCACACCCGGGACAAGCCACTGGCCGAGGACGTGGACCTGGAGGTCCTGGCCAGGCGCACGCCGGGGTTCACCGGCGCCGACCTGGCCAACCTGGTCAACGAGGCCGCCCTCCTGGCGGCACGCCACGGGAAGAAGAAGCTGGATATGGAGGAGCTGGAGGAGGCCATCGACCGCGTGGTCGCCGGGCCGGAGAGGCGCACCCGCCTCATCAGCGAGAAGGAGAAGGAGATCATCGCCTATCACGAGACGGGACACGCCTTGGTGGCCCACGAGCTCCCCAACGCCGACCCGGTGCACAAGATATCCATCATCCCCCGGGGACAGGCCCTGGGTTATACCCTTACCCTGCCCACGGAGGACAAATACCTGGTGACCAAGTCCGAGCTGGTGGACGAGCTGGCCATGCTCCTGGGGGGTCGGGTGGCGGAGGAGATGGTCTTCGGGGAGATCACCACCGGGGACCAGAACGACATCGAGAAGGCCACCCGCTTGGCCCGCAAGATGGTCTGCGAGTTCGGGATGAGCGAGAAGCTGGGGCCCCTGACCCTGGGACAGAAACAGGGGGAGGTCTTCCTGGGAAGGGACCTGGTCACCCACCAGGACTACAGCGATCAGATAGCCTACGAGATAGACCGCGAGGTCAGAAGGCTGGTGGACGGGGCCTACGACCGCGCCAAGGAGATCCTCACCCGCAACCGGGAGAAGCTGGACCTCATCGCCCATACCCTCATGGAGAGGGAGACCCTGGAGAAGGAGGAGCTGCTGGCCCTCCTCGAGGGCCGGGAGCTGGAGAGTACCGGCCCGGCGGAGGCCCCTTCACGGGAGGAGCCGGAAGGGGAAAGGGACGCGGTACGGCCTCCGGCACCCATAAAGGGAAAGCCGGCCATCCAGCCGGAATGATGTCCGGGCCGCGCTTTCCGGCGGCGCCGTGACTTATCTCCTCCACGCGCCTCTACTCCACGCGTCGATTTGAACCCCAGCGCTGCGCTCGCCTTGTTCCCCCTCCCCGCTTGGGAGAGGAACGACCAGCCTGCCAGTTTACCCATTCCCGCCGGGGGCTTGGGTTATAATATGCGGGTGTGGTTTCCCGGGAAGGCGCGGCGTAGCGGAGGGTCCGCGGAGTAGAAGCCCGCGCCATGCCGTGGCCGAGCAGCGGGAGCCATGGGCGTCCGGATGGAATAGGCCCAGATCAGGAAGAAGATGGAAGTGGCTGGCCTGACGGTCCAGCCGGGGTCATGGAAGGTGTGAGGTGGACCGGGAGAAGATAAAGCAGGGCGTGCGCCTGATCCTTGAGGGCATCGGGGAGGACCTGGAGCGCGAGGGGCTTGTGGACACCCCGGAACGGGTGGCCAAGATGTACGAGGAGATCCTCTGCGGCATGGATGTGGATCCGGCAAGCGTAATCCAGGCCATGTTCGCCGAGGAGCATGAGGAGATGATCGTGGTCAAGGACATCCCCCTCTACTCCATATGCGAGCACCATCTCATGCCCTTCCTGGGAAAGGCCCATGTGGCCTATATACCCGGGCCCCAGGGCCAGATAACCGGCATCAGCAAGCTGGCCCGGGTGGTGGACGTCCTCTCCAAGCGCCTCCAAGTGCAGGAGCGTCTGACGACCACCATCGCCGACACTCTGGTCAAGGCCCTGCGCCCGCGGGGCGTCCTGGTAGTCATCGAGGCCGAACATCTCTGCATGTCCATGCGGGGGGTCAAGAAGCCGGGCACCCTGACCATCACCTCCGCGGTGCGCGGCACCTTCCACACCAACGCCGCCTCCCGCGCCGAGGCCATGGCCCTCATACGCCAGAAGAGCTGAGGTGAGCCCATGCGCTATAACCCTCGCCTGCTCCGCGTGGAAGATCTGCGCGATGCCTATGCCCGCCTGGACGAGATCGGGCCCACCGACCGCGGCCGCGACATCATGGCCCCCAAGATGGTCCACCGCGTCATACGGGTGGACGACCTGGACAACCGGGCGGCCAACATCCTCAAGCAGAACATGCTCTCCATCGGGGGGGAGGTCTCCCTTCCCCGGGACGTCTTCGAGTACGGGGAGAAGAGGGTTCCGGCGGTGATCTCCGGGACCCTAAAGCACTACCGGGCCCTGATCGCGCGCCTCAAAGAGCAGCCGTTCGGGTTGAGGGCGCTGGCTGCGGAACTGGAGGAGGTCCTGGCCCCCGCCTTCCGGGAGGAGGAGAGGACCCTGGTCCTGGGCGGGAGGGAGTACCGCCTGGGCGAGCGCACCCTGCTGATGGGCATCGTCAACGTGACCCCGGATTCCTTTTCCGACGGCGGCAGGTTTTACCGGGCCGGGGACGCGGTGGAACACGGTTTGAGGCTGGTGGAGGAGGGCGCGGACATCCTGGACATAGGAGGGGAGTCCACCCGGCCGGGCTCCGACTCCATCCCCCTGGACGAGGAGCTGCGGCGGGTCATGCCCGTGGTCGAGGAGCTCGCCGGACGGGCCGGCGTCCCTCTCTCTATAGACACCACCAAGGCGGAGGTGGCACGCCGCGCCCTGGACGCGGGATGCTCCATGGTCAACGAGATAAGCGCCATGCGCCTGGACCCGGAGATGCTGCCCCTGGTAGTGGAGCGGGGGGTGCCCTTCTGCCTCATGCACATGCAGGGCATGCCCAAGGACATGCAGGTGAGCCCACATTACGAGGACGTGGTCGGCGAGATAGCGGCCTTCCTGCGGGAGAGGGCGGAGGCGGCCATCCGGGCGGGCGCCGACCCCTCCAACATCATCCTGGACCCTGGCATAGGCTTCGGGAAGACGCTGCGCCACAACCTGGAGATACTGAGGAGGTTGCCGGAGCTCAGGTCTTTGGGCTACCCGCTTCTCCTCGGGACCTCCCGCAAGTCCTTCATCGGCATGATCCTGGACCTCCCGGTGGAGGAGAGGCTGGAGGGCACGGCGGCCAGCGTGGCCCTGGGAGTGGCCATGGGAGCGGACATCGTGCGGGTGCACGACGTGCGGGAGATGGTACGGGTGGTCCGGGTGGCGGAGGCCATCGCCGGTAAGGGGCGCTGGCGGGACTTGGAAGAAGAGTAGTTTGGGAACGCGTCGACGCGTGGGTCGTTGAGGTGGGGAGGTCGAATTGGGTCGGGCTCAGAAGTTGAAGCAGCAGCGTAAGGAAGAGGAAGCCAGGAGGGAAAAGGAGAGGAAGAAGGAGATCCGCATGCGCATCCTGGCGGCGGTGGGGGTGCTTGCCGCCGTGGGCATAACCGTGGGTCTGGTCTTCCTGGCAAACCACCTCAAGTCAAAGGAAAAAGAGCCCAGGATCACCTCCCGCCTGGTGCTTCAGACCAGCAAGGGGGAGATCGTCGTCGGCCTCTATGGGAAGGAGGCCCCCATGACCGTGCAGCACGTGACCGACCTCGTGAACCGCGGCTTCTACGACGGCCTGCGCTGGTACCGGGTAGAGGACTTCGTGGTCCAGACCGGGAGCCATTACCAGTCCCTGCGGGCGGAGTACGGGGAGACGGAGCCCGACCAGGCGGCCCTCGAGGAGGCCATAGCCAAGGACGGCGAGGTGCAGAAGGTGGCCGACGAGATCGGCCTCTCCAACCTGCGGGGCATGGTGGGCATGGCCAAGCCCAGCGACCCGGAGACGCAACTCCCGGAGCCCGACTCCGCCACCACCGACTTCTACATCCTCAAACGGGACTCCACCTTCCTGGACACCTACTTCACGGTTTTCGGGAAGGTAATCAGGGGTATGGAGGTCGTGGATTCCCTGGAGGCCACGGACACCCTCGTCTCCGCCAGAGTGGAATGACCTCCGGCAAACGCTTTTCCTAGCCCGGTGGAACCCCGTAAAAGACGCAATGCCGGCTCGGCGGGCCACGGCGGAGGCTCGGACAGGATGGGAATCATTCCCCTGTGATGCCCGGCGCGGGATGAAGCGGAGTCTCCCGGGGCCATCCAGGTGCGGACGGTGGGGCGCGAGACTCCCTCGCAGATCGGGTGGCGTGGAGACGAGGAGGCGGGCCGCGGAGGAGCTGGCATGAGACGGCCGCCTCGCAGGAAAGGAGGCTTTGGGCGTGCGCCATTGGGACGGCATGGCCAGGATCCTCATCACCGGCCTTAGGGCCTACGGGTACCACGGTTGCATGCCGGAGGAACGGGAGGAGGGCCAGGTCTTCGTGGTGGACGTGGAGCTGGATTACGAGGCCTCGCAGGCAGCGAGAGAGGACGACCTTTCCCGGGCCGTGGACTACAGTCGGCTGGCGGAGGGCATTCGGGACATCATCTCCGGGGAACCCTTTCGCCTCATCGAGTCCCTGGCGGCGGAGGTAGGGAGATATGTCATGGAGTCCACGCCGGCGAGGAGGGCGCTGGTGCGGGTCCATAAGCCGGAGGCACCCATCAGCTGCGAGGTGGGTGACGTAGCCGTGGAGATGGTCTTCCGGCGCGATGAGGGCGGTTGAGAATCGCAACGGAGCGGCGGGAGGAGCTGCATGGCGGGAGGGGGCGAACACCGGGTCTTTCTGGGGCTGGGGAGTAACCTGGGCGACCGCAGGGGGAACCTCCTATCCGCCCTCAGGATGCTCGATTCCATCCCCGGCGTGAGGGTTGTCGAGGTCTCCTCCATCTACGAGAGCGAGCCGTGGGGGCCGGTGGAGCAGCCGAATTTCCTCAACCTGGTGGCCCTGGTGTCCACGCGGCGCGGCCCGCGGGAGATGCTGGAGGCCTGCAGGGAAGTGGAGGATGCCTTGGGGAGGGTGAGGGATGTGCGCTGGGGGCCGAGGACGATTGACGTGGACATCCTGCTGTACGACGATATCGCCTGGAAGGACGAGGATTTGGTGATCCCCCATCCCCGCATGAGAGAGCGGGATTTCGTCATCGTCCCCCTGCGGGAACTGGACCCCGCATTGGTGCCCCCGGCCGGCCTGGAGGGGGATGAGCGGGCGGGGCTGCGATGGGCGGGCCGTTTCGAGGAGGGAGAGTGGCGTGGTTAGGAAGAGCGACCGTTTCGTGGTCATCGGGGGAGGAAGGGTGGGGACCGCGGTGGGGTACCTCCTGGCGCAGGCCGGGCGTTCGGTGGCGGCCGTGGCCTGCCGCAGCGAGGAATCGCTTGAGAAAGTCAGGGAGTACCTTCCCCATACCTATCTCACCACGGACATGGTCAAGGCGGCGAGAAAGGGCAACGTGCTGCTCCTCACCACCCCCGACGACCTCATCGCCGACGCCTGCGTGACCCTGGCCAGCGCGGGGGTCGTGAGGAGGGGTAGTTACGTGGTGCACATGAGCGGCGCCCTGGGGTTGGACGTGCTGGCGGCGGCGGAGGAGGCGGGTGCGGCCACGGCGAGCATCCACCCCCTCCAGACCTTCGCCGACGTCCGAGGGGCGGTGAGGAAGATACCGGGATCCGTGTTCGCGGTCACCGCCAGGGACCCGCGTACCGGGGAATGGGCAGAGGATCTGGTCCGCCTGCTGGGAGGGGAGCCCGTGCGCCTGGAAGAGGAGAACAAGGTCCTCTACCACCTGGGAGCGGTTTTGGCCAGCAACCTCCTCGTGGCCCTGGAGCACGCCGCCGAGCTCCTCTATCAGGAGATAGGCATGGAGGGCGAGAAGGCCCTGAAGGCCCTGCTACCACTGATCGAGGGCACGGTGAGCAACCTGCGCCGCCTGGGAACGGAGAGGGCGCTCACCGGCCCCGTTGCCCGGGGGGACATCGGCATCATAAGGCGCCACCTGGAGAAACTGGAGGAGGAGGGACGGGAGGAACACCTGCATGTCTACGTGGCGCTCACCCGCTTCGCCCTGGACCTGGCGGAGGCCCACCTGAGCCGTTCCCGGAGCCAGGAGATCGCCGAACTCCTGGAGCGCTATACCTGAGGCCGGTGCGGCGGGCTCGAGCGCCCGGATGGAGAAGGGAGACAAACCTGGGAGGTTGGGGATGCGCATCGTCACCGTGCCGTGGGAGATGACCCGTCTGGTCACGGAACGCCGGGAGGCGGGACAGAGCGTAGGTCTGGTCCCCACCATGGGGTTCTTCCATGCCGGGCACGTGAGCCTCATGCGCGCCGCGCGGGAGGAGAACGACTTCGTGGTGGTCAGCCTCTTCGTCAATCCCATCCAGTTCGGTCCCCGCGAGGACTTCAAGGAATACCCCCGCGACCTGCAGCGGGACGTGGAGATAGCCGCGCAGGCGGGCGTGGACTGCATATTCCATCCCCGGGTGGAGGACATGTATCCCCAACCTTACCTCACTTTCGTGGAGGTGGAGGGGATAACCGAAGGCCTCTGCGGTGCCTCCCGCCCGGGGCATTTCCGGGGCGTGGCCACGGTGGTTGCAAAACTCTTCCATATAATCCCCGCCCACCGCGCTTACTTCGGTCTCAAGGATGCCCAGCAGGTGAGGGTCATCCAGAAGATGGTGGAGGACCTCAACTTCGACATCCAGATCGTGACCTGCCCCACGGTGAGGGAGGAGGACGGGCTGGCCATGAGCTCCCGCAACGTCTATCTTAAACCGGAGGAGAGGAGGGCGGCCACCGTCCTCTACCGTTCGCTGCGCCGGGCGGAGGAGATGGTGCGCGGAGGGGAGAGGGAGGCCCGCGAGGTGCTCGCGGCGGTGCGGGAAATGCTGGAAACCGAGCCCCTGGTCGAGCCGGAGTACGTGGAGGCCGTGGATTGGGAGGGGCTCCGCCCCGTGGAACGCCTGCAGGGCAAGGTGCTCATCGCCCTGGCGGCCAGGGTGGGGAAGGCCCGCCTCATCGACAACGTCCTCCTCGAGGTATGAGGCACGGACGGTGCATCCTCGCCGGTCTTCTCTTTACTGTCCGGAAGGTGAGGGCCACCCGCCGCTGGCGGCGGATTCCCGGTATGCGCCCCCCGGGGAGCGAGTTGGCGAGGTACGATACCCGGCAAGGGTTATGCTATATTATGGATAAAGGCCCGGCGTCGAACGGAGGCGCAGAGGCGAGGAGCTGGACACGCAGGGTAGGAAGATGGCCAGACGTCGCATTATGCTCAAGAGCAAGATCCACCGGGCCACGGTCACCGATGCCGACCTCCATTACGTGGGAAGCATCACCATTGATGAGGAGCTCATGCGGGCGGCGGACCTGCTTCCCTACGAAAAGGTGATGGTGGTGGACGTGGACAACGGGAACCGCCTGGAGACTTACGTCATAGGCGGTGTCCCCGGATCGGGAACCATCACCATGAACGGCGCCGCGGCCCGCCTCATCCACCGCGGGGACAAGGTGATCATCTTCTCCTTCTCCATCGTGGACGAGGAGGATGTCCGGGACCTCAAACCGCGCATCGTCTACGTGGACGAGCTCAACCGCATAACCCACGTGGAGGACCACGTGGCCGCCGACGACGTCTGCTGATCGGTGGAACCGCAGGGGGAAGGGTCGGGGGTCTTTTTTTATTCCTTTTCCGGGAAGGGGTTTATGCCCGCTTTCCAGGGAATGGAAAAGAGCGGAGGCCGACGGGCGGGCACGGCGTCGGGGAGACGTCCGGGACGCGGAGGCGCGGGGAGGCCCCGGCTGCGTCGCCCGGCTGCGTCGGGGTGGAGGATCGCGCTGCGTGGGTCAAGATAAGGCATTGAAACGAAAGGAGCGAACCCATCTTTGGAACGTGAGGATCTCGTCGAGAGCATAAACCGCCTGCGCGAGGAGCGCGAGGCGGTCATCCTGGCCCACAACTACCAGCCTCCGGAGATACAGGACCTGGCGGACTTCGTGGGCGACTCCCTGGGGCTGGCCCGGCAGGCCGCGGAGACGGAGGCCAGGGTGGTGGTCTTCTGCGGCGTGCACTTCATGGCCGAGACCTCGGCCATCCTCAACCCGGACAAGGTGACCCTGCTCCCGGAGCCGCGGGCGGGTTGTCCCCTGGCGGACACCGTGACCCCGGAGGGGATCCGCACCCTGCGCAAGCTCCATCCCCGGGCGGTAGTGGTAACCTACGTGAACTCCACCGCGGCGGTGAAGGCGGAGAGCGATTACTGCTGCACCTCGGGCAACGCCGTGGACGTGGTCCGGAGCATCGAGGCCACGGAAATCGTCTTCACCCCCGACGGCAACCTGGGCCGCTACGTGCAGGGGGTGAGCGGCCGCCGGCTCATCATCTGGGAGGGCTGCTGCCCCATCCACGACGGCATCCGGGCGGAGGACGTGAGCAGGTTGAAGGAAGAGCATCCCGAGGCCCTTACCATAGCCCACCCGGAATGCCGGCCGGAGGTCCTGGAGCTGGCCGATGCAGTGGCCAGCACCTCGGGAATGTTCCGGGTGGTGGAGGAATCCGACCGGGAGGAATTCATCATCCTCACCGAGTCAGGATTGGGTTACCCGCTCGGTAAGAGGTTCCCGGAAAGGCGCTTCCACTTCCCCTCCCCCGAGCCCCTCTGCCCGGACATGAAGATGATCACCCTGGAGAAGGTGGAGAGGTCGTTGAGGGACATGGAGCCCAGGGTGACCGTGCCCGAGGAGATACGCGTCCGTGCGCTGCGGGCCGTGGAGAGGATGCTGGCCGTCGGTTGAGGACGCCGTGCGGAAGGTACGGAAAGAGGAATCCCGGTGATCCCCAGATACCTCGTCAACTTCGACCTGGAAGAACTTCCCACCATGGACTGCGACCTGGTGGTGGTGGGAAGCGGGGTGGCCGGGCTTTCCACGGCGCTGCGGGCCGCCCGCCGTTTCCGCGTCGCCCTGGTGACCAAGACCACGCTCACTGCGACGGCCACCAAATTCGCCCAGGGGGGCATCGCCTCCGCCCTGGGCGCCGACGACTCGCCGGAGCTCCACTTCCGGGACACCGTGGAGGCGGGCAAGGGGCTCTGCGAGGAGGACGCCGTCTGGGTACTGGTACGTGAGGGCCCCCGCCGCATCACCGAGCTCATCGAGGAGGTGGGCGCGCACTTCGACACCACCGACGGCCACCTGGACCTCACCATGGAGGGAGGGCATTCACGCCGCCGGGTGGCCCATGCCCAGGGAGACGCCACGGGAAGCGAGATCGAGGCCTGCCTCATCCGGCGCCTCATCTACAATAAACGACTCCAGATCCTGGAGGATTATTTCGCCGTGGACGTGGTGACCCACGAGGACCGCTGTCTGGGGTTACTGGCCATGGACACGGACACCGGCACCCTGCATTACCTGCGTGCCCCCGCCGTGGTCCTGGCCACGGGAGGGATGGGACAGCTCTACTCCGTGACCACCAACCCCGAGATCTGCACCGGAGACGGGGTGGCCATGGCCCTGCGCGCCGGCGCCGAGGTGGCCGACGTGGAGTTCCTCCAGTTCCACCCCACCGCCCTGCACATCCCCGAGAACCCCCGCTGGCTCATCAGCGAAGCCCTGCGTGGGGAAGGGGCGGTCCTCGTGGATCACCGGGGACGCCGCATCATGCGCGGCGTGCACCCCCTCGAGGACCTCGCTCCCCGCGACGTGGTGGTCAACGAGATGGTCCGGGTGATGCGGGAGCTGGATCGGGACCACCTCTTCCTGGACGCCACGGGCATCCCCGCGGAGACCCTGAAAGCGCGTTTTCCCTCCATCTACCGCCACTGCCTTGAGGCCGGGTTGGACATCACCCAGTCGCCCATTCCGGTGTCTCCCGCCGCCCACTATATGAGTGGGGGGGTGGTCACCGACCTGCGGGGAAGGACCAAGGTGGCGGGGCTCTACGCCTGCGGCGAGGTGGCCTGCACGGGGGTGCACGGGGCCAACCGCCTGGCCTCCAACTCCCTCCTCGAGGGCCTGGTCTTCAGCTGGAGGATCATGGAGGACCTGGAGGTGACGCTGGCAAGGAGGGAGGATCTCCATTCGCGCGTGCCGAGCATCGGCTACCGCAGGAAGCGCCACCACGTCCCGGTGGACATAGCCCTGCTCCGGCGCTCCCTCCAGCAGGCCATGCAGGACGGTGTGGGTTTCCGCCGCAGCCGGGAGAGCCTCACCGAGGCCGCCAGGTTCCTGGGCAAGAACCGGCGGGTCCTGGATGCCTCCTACCTGTCGCCGGCGGGCTTCGAGGTGCAGAACATGATCCTTCTGGCCGGGCTCATGGTGCGCGCCGCGCTCCTCCGGAAGGAGAGCCGGGGGTGCCACTTCCGGGTGGACTTTCCCGGAGAAGCGGAATTCTGGAGGCGGCACATCGTTTTCCGCGAGGGTGAGGATGGTTTATCCTGGGAACTGAGGCCCGTGGGAAGCCTCACCGGATCCGGATACCCCTGGTGGGAGGAGGATTGATCTCCCTTGGACGAGGAGTTCAGGAGGACCTGCCTTGAGGCCGTCCGGCGCGCGCTGGACGAGGACCTGCGCAGCGAGGGGGACATCACCACCCGGGCCCTTCTCCCTCCGGACATGCGCGGCAGGGGGAGCATAATCATGAGGGAGGAAGGGGTGGTGGCCGGACTTCCCCTGGCCTCCATGACCTTCCGCCTCCTCGACCCCAAGCTCCGTTTTCAGCCCCTGGTGAGCGACGGCGACCGCCCCGCCGCTCCCGCGGAGATCGCCGTGGTGGAGGGGAGGGTGTCCACCATCCTGGAGGGGGAGAGGACGGCCTTGAACTTCCTGCAGCGGCTTTCGGGGGTGGCCACCCTGACCTCGCGTTTCGTGGCCGCGGCCGCCCCTCACGGGGTGGAGATATTGGACACCCGCAAGACCACCCCCGGCCTGCGGGCTCTGGAGAAGTACGCCGTGCGGGCGGGAGGAGGAAGGAACCACCGTTTCGGTCTTTACGACGGCGTGCTCATCAAGGACAACCACATCGCCGCGGTTGGGAGCACCGCGGAGGCGGTGCGAAGGGCGCGGGAGGTACTGGGGAACGAAGTGAGCATCGAGGTGGAGGTGCAGGACCTGGACGAGCTGGAGGAGGCCATCCGGGCGGGCGCCGACGTGGTCATGCTGGACAACCTGAGCGTGGAAGAGGTGCGCGAGGCGGTGCGCCGGGCGGGGGGCAGGGTGAAGCTCGAGGTCTCGGGGGGCATCGACCTGGAGAACGTGGTCGCCTACGCCTCCACGGGGGTGGATTTCATCTCCGTGGGCGCCCTGACCCACAGCGCGCCGGCATTGGACATAGCCCTGGAGCTCTCGGTATGAGCCGATTCCGCGGTGCGTGACCGCCGGGAGCCGGCGCACGAGGCTTCATCGGAGGATGGACGGTTCCGGAAGGGGGAGGTCGTCATGCTTCTGGCCATAGATGTCGGCAACACGCAGACGGTCATCGGCGCGTACCGCGGCGAGGAGTTGGTGGGGCACTGGAGGATCTCCACGGACGCCAACAAGACCGGGGACGAGCTGGCCCTCTATTACCAGGGCTTCCTTGGGCTCAAGGGCCTCAGCTTCGAGCACTTCGATGCGGTCATCGTCTCCTCCGTGGTGCCCTCGGCCACCATGGCCCTGGAGCACATGACCCGGGAGTATTGGGAGTTCGAACCGCTCATCGTGGGCCATAACCTGGATGCGGGCATCGCCGTGCTGGTGGACAACCCGCGGGAGGTAGGCCCGGACCGCCTGGTGAACGCGGTGGCCGCCTTCCGGCGCTACGGGGGCCCCTCCATCGTGGTGGATTTCGGTACCGCCACCACCCTGGACGTGGTCTCCTCGCGGGGTGAGTACCTGGGCGGGGCCATCGCTCCCGGGATCGAGATATCCTCCAAGGCCCTCTTCAAGGCCGCGGCGCGGCTCACCAAGGTGGAGCTGCAGAAGCCGCCCTCGGTCATCGGCAAGAACACCGCCCGGTCGCTGCAGTCCGGGATAATCTTCGGCTTTGCCGGGCAGGTGGACCGCCTGGTGGAGATGATGCTCGCCGAGCTGGGTGAGGAGGCCACGGTCATCGCCACGGGCGGCCTGGCCGAGGTAGTGGTCTCGGAGTGCCGCACTGTCCACCACCACGACCCCCTGCTCACCCTTTACGGGCTCTTGCTCATCTATCAGGACGCGACGCGGCGCATCACGACCTGACCCTTCGCCGCCCCAGGGAGAACTCCGGGCGTTTCAGGAGGGTGGCGAACGACGCGGCGCATCGGCTCCCGACCCCTTGCCCTCCTTCGGGAGGCCTCGGCGCCCACGCCTGACGATGCCCTCCGGATGGGGCGTAGATGCTCCCTTGGTGACGGTCGCCTACCCGATGGAGCAGAGGGACCGGCCGCCCGTTGGCGCACCTTTACCACCGGCGTTTTATTGACACCCCCAGGGGCTGAATATATTATGTTACGGGAGTTTGGAGGAGTGCCTTCGGGCACGGGGACGATGATTCCCGTATGGGATCCCGACGGACGGCCAGCCAGAGTCGAAGCAAGAGGTCGAAACACCATGGCAGGAACTGAGCAGAAATCGAAGGAGAAGGCCCGCAGAGGTAAGAGACAAAAGCGGATAGCCGAGCAACTGGAGGAGAAGTTCGTCGGATCCCGGACGGAGGTTTTCAGCCGCATATCCGCAAAGGAAGCGGAGATCCGTTCCAAGGTCAACGCCGAGAGAGCAAGGGCCGAACGCCTCATCGAGGATGCCAAGGGAGAGGCGGCGGCCATGAAGCGTAAAGCCACCCTGGAGGAACTCGGACAGGATACCTACCAGAAGATCATCGCCGCCGCCCAGGAAGAGGTAAAAGCCATCGAGGAGTCCACCGCCCGGGAGATCGCCGCCGTGGAAAGGCGCGGCGAGGAAAACCTCTCCCGGGCGGTGGAGTTCATCGTGGAGGCGGTGATCTCGCCCCAGGTTCCCGGTACGCGACGGGAAGGCGACTGAGAGAAGGACGCGGAAAATAACGCAGCAGAGTCGAAGGAGTGCGTCGGCAGGACAAGACCCAATCTCATCCGATCTAGGGGGAGAGAGAAATGCTCTTGACCATGTCCAAAGTGGAGATCGTGGGCCTAAAATCCCTCTTCTTCCAGGTATTGGAAACACTCCAGGATCTGGGAACGCTTCACCTGGAAGATATTACTAAGAAGAAGGGGCCCCGCTATGCGGATCTCATTCCCATGGAGATGGATCCCGCCCTTGAGGAGGAGCGCAACCTCCTCCAGAACCTGGCCATGCGCAACAACGCCATCCTCTCCGAGCTGGCGCCCCCCGACAGGAGGGTGACCCGGGCGGAGATCGAGGAGAAGTACCGCTCATTCCAGGGAAAGACCCTTGCCGAGATATCCTCCATGGTGGAGGAGGAGGAGAAGGCGACCCGCGAGCTCATCAACTACAAGCACGAGCTGGAGGTGGAGCTCTCCCGCCTCTCCAAGTACGAGCCCATCATCAAGAAGGTCTATCCCCTGGCCAGCAGGGTGACGGCCACGGAGAACTACACATCGGTGGCCCTGCTGGTGGAGGAGAGGTACAAGCAGGTCCTGGACTACATAGAGAAGGAACTGGAAAGAATTACCAACAACCAGTGCGAGGTCTTCTCGGCCCGGGTGGACGAGAACACCCATGCGGCCATACTGGTCTTCCACAAGCGCTACTCGGAGCAGGTGCACAATTTCCTGGCCACGGAGAACGTCAACCAGGTCCGCCTGCCCAGCGAGCTCTCGGACAAGCCCTACGACGAGGCCCTCAAGGAGATTGAGACCCGGCTGAGCGAGATACCCCCCAAGCTCAAGAAGGTGCGCGAGGACCTGGAGAAGATCTCCGAGGACTGGTACGTGACCCTGGTGGCCCTCAAGGAGTACCTGGCCGACCGCATCGAGTCCCTGAACGCCATCCCCAAATTCGGCCAGAGCGGCCACGTCTTCGTCATCACCGGATGGATGCCCTCGGAGAAGGTGGAGGAAGCGCGCCGGGTGCTGGAACAGAAGTTCGAGGGCAAGGTGGAGCTTACCGAGGAGGTTCCCACCCACGAGGAGCTGGAAGAGGCGCCGACGGCTCTCAAGAACCCGGCCGTCGTCCGCCCCTTCGAGTTCATCTACATGCTCATAAACCCGCCCAAGTACGGCCACATCGATCCCACCTTCCTGGTGGCCATCTTCTTCCCCATCCTCTTCGGGTTCATGCTGGGGGACATGGGTTACGCACTGGTGCTCCTGGGCACGGTCTTCCTCATGAAGCGCATGCTGAAGAAGCGCGAGTCGCGGAGCCTCTTCTTCGAGCTCTTCGCCAACGTGCTCCTGATATGTTCCATATCCTCCTTCGTCTTCGGACTACTCTATTTCGAGTTCTTCGGCGACCTGCTCATCAGGCTTCTGGGTTGGAAGGACGCCGCCGGGCATATGGTGGTTAAGTGGGTCTGGGGGCATACCTCGAGCGGCAAGCCCTGGGGATGGCCCCTGGAGCGTATCGCCCAGGCTAACCCCGACCTCTTCAAGCTGCTGCTCATCGTGGTGGCCCTCATCGGCGTCCTGCACATGGGGAGCGCCCTGGTCATCGGGCTCATCGACGGCATCCGCCATCACGACCGCAAGCATGCCCTGGAGAAGCTGGGCTACCTCCTTTTCGTCCTCGGGCTAGTGGTCATCTTCGGAGGTGTATGGGGCGTCAAGAGCCTCAAGTCGGTGGCCATGCCCGTGGGTGCGGTGATGGCCGTGGTGGGCATCGGTCTGGCCGGATACGGCGGAGGATTCGGGGGCGGGCTGGAGGCCGCCCTTACTTTCGGGAACCTCCTGTCCTACGCCCGACTCTACGGCATCGGGCTCGCTTCGGTCATCCTGGCCGAGGTGGCCAATGAGCTGGGGGCGGAGTTCGGCGGAGGGGCCATGGTCTTCCTGGGGGTCGTCGTGGCCGCCCTCCTGCACGTGCTGAACATCGCCCTGGGGGTGTTGAGCCCCTCCATACAATCCCTTCGTCTCAACTTGGTGGAGAGCTTCACCAAGTTTTACAAGGAGTCAGACGTGGTCTACAAGCCTTTCAAGCGGTCAGGAGGTGAATAGTTTGGAACTCGGACTCATCGCCATCGGGGCAGCTCTGGCCATCGGACTCTCCGCGCTGGCCACCGGTTGGTCCCAGTCCAAGATTGGGGCGGCCATGGCGGGGGCCCTCGCCGAGAAGCCTGAGCTGGCGGGTAACGCCATCATCATGATCGCCATCCCCGAGACCATGGTGGTCCTGGGGTTCGTCATCGGCTTCCTAATCACGGGGTTGAAACCCGGAGAATGAAGCGGGTTTCTCCCCGGGACGGGCGCATCGGCTCACCGGAACGGGAAGTGAGGACATGTCCATAGAAGACATCCTGCAGGCGCTGGACGAGGAATGCCGCGCGGAATGCCAGGAGATCTTCAGGCGCGCCGAGCAGGAGGCCAAGCAGATACTGGATAGAGCACGGGAGGAAGCGGAAGCCATCCGCCAGGCCCGCCTGGCCAAGATAAGGGCGGAGGCACAGAGCGAGGCCACCTCCATCCTCTATTCGGCGCGGCTCCGGGCCAAGAACTCGGTCATCCAGGCCAGGGAAAGGGTCGTGGAGAAGGCCCTGCAGCAGGCGGCGCAGGGTATGGAGAGCCTGCGTTCGCGCGGCGACTATCCCGACATCCTGGCCGGGCTGATAGAGGAAGGGCTCTCCAGGGTTGGAGGTAAGGTAGTGGTCCACGTGGACCCCGCGGACGGGCGGCTGGCCGAGGACATCCTCCGCGGCCGGGGCACGGAATTCGAGGTCCGCACGGACATCCAGACCCGGGGCGGAGCGGTGATCTCCGATCCCGAGGAGAGGGTTCGCATCATCAACACCGTGGAGGAGAGGCTGAACCGGGCACGGGAGAAGTTGCGCCTGCAGGTTTCCGCCCTCCTCTTCGGCGAGGAGGTGGAGGCCGCCGGGGGAGGGGGATAAACCCCCTCTTTCATTCTGGAGAAGGGCGGAGAGTTTGCCCATGGTTCAGGTTCCCATCAAGGATTACAGTTACGCCAACGCCAGGGTGCGGGCCATGACCTCGCGCCTGCTGGAGCCCTCCGTCTTCCGCGAGCTCCTGGCGGCACCGGACTACAACCGGGCCCTGGGGGTCCTGGAGGAGACGGAGTACCAGGAGGACCTGGAGCACTTCGTGCTCGAGGGGGCCCGGCCAACGGTCGTGGACCGTGCCTTCAACCGCAACCTGGTACGCAACTTCGGGAAGATCAAGGAGTTCTTCGTCGGCAAACCCCTCCGGTTGGTCAACATCCTGCTCTCCCGCTGGGACCTCTACAACCTGAAGACGGTCATGCGCGGGATGCGGGCCCTGGTGCCCAAACAGGAGATCATGCGCATACTGGTGCCCGTGGGGTTTCTGGACGAGGCCGTGCTGCAGGAGATCGTCAACCAGCCCGATCTGCGGGCGGCCTTGGATGCCGTGGTGATCTTCAGCATGGAATGGCCCATCCCCTACGGACGAGCCGTGCGGGAGCACCTCGTGGAATACTTAAGAGAGCACGACCTCTCCATCCTGGAACTGGCCCTGGACAGATTCCATTACCAGCACGTTGCGGGGGAGCTCGGGGGCGGGGATCCCGACACCTCCCTGGTGCGGGAGGTGGTCAGGCTGGAGGTGGACTCCATAAACCTGGTCACCCTGATGCGCATCTGCGGCATGGAGCTGGAGGCCTCCCGGGCGGAGGACTTCTTCGTCCCTGGAGGGAGTCTGGAGGACCCCGCCGAGTTCGCCCGCCTGATGGCCCTGGGCCAGCCGGAGAACGTCTACCAGGGACTTTTGCGGCGCTTCCCGGAGTACCGGGCACCCCTGCAGGCGGCCTGGAGGAGCTTCGACGAGAAGGGGGAGGGGGCCTTCGAGGACGAACTGCAGAAGAACCTCATCCGCAGGTGCCTGGGGATGGCCAGGGATCCCCTGGGGATCGGGGTGATCATCCATTACATGTGGAGGAAGTACCTGGAAATTACCAACTTGCGCATCATCATGCGGGGCAAGAGCATAGGCCTCATCGAATCCCAGATACGCAAGGAGCTCTTCCTCTGGGAGGAGATGTCCGGGGAGGGCACAGCTAGAGGGTGATAGCATGTACAAGGCCATCGTGATCACCGACCCGGAGACCGCCGACGGCTTCCGCCTGGCGGGGGTCAGCGTCATCGAGGTGGAGAACGCCGACGAGGCCAGGGAGAAGATAAAGGCCCTACTGGACGACCCAGATGCCGGGATACTGGCGGTCAACGAGAGCTTCTACAACGCCATCGACGAGAAGACGCAGGAGAAGATCGACAGCGTATACCGGCCCATCGTCATCCCCCTGCCCATCAAGGAGACGGTGGAGATGGCCGGGGAGAGAAGGGCCTACCTGGCCCGCCTCATCCACCGCGCCATCGGTTTCGACATCACCCTGAGGGCCCGGGAGGGAGAATGACGGGCGGCTTGAAGGCGGTGTTCCGGGAGTCCAGAATGGAGATTGTGAACGCAAGTCGCGAAGGCTTGAGAACGGGGAGTGTAGGCATATGATCGAGGGAACCATCGTCAAGGTATCCGGACCCGTGGTCAGCGCCGAGGGCATGTCCGGCGCCAAGATGTACGACATCGCCAAGGTGGGGGAGCTGGGCCTCATAGGCGAGATCGTCCGCCTGGACGGGGACACGGCCATCGTGCAGGTATACGAGGACACCTCGGGGCTGCGGGTGGGGGAGAAGGTGCTGTGCACCGAGGAGCCCCTGCTTCTCGAGCTGGGACCCGGCCTGCTCACCTCCATCTACGACGGCATCCAGAGGCGGCTCACGGACATCGCCGAGCGATACGGGGACTTCGTGGTCCGCGGCGTGTCCACCGACGCCCTCCCCCGTGACCGCCGCTGGGGCTTCCAGCCCGTGGTGGACGTGGGAGACGAGGTGATGGAGGGTGACGTGGTGGGTGAGGTCCAGGAAACGGCCCACATCGTCCACCGCATCATGGTCCCCCCGGGGATCTCCGGCCGGGTGGCGGAGGTCAAAGAAGGGGAGTTCACCGTGGACGAAACGGTGGTGGTCCTCGAGGACGGCACGGAGATTAAGATGTACCAGACCTGGCCGGCCCGCGTGGCCCGTCCGGTGAAGCGGAAGGAGAAGCCCACCGTCCCCTTCATCACCGGGACCCGCATCCTGGACACCTTCTTCCCTATCGCCCAGGGCGGCTACAGCATCATCCCCGGGGGCTTCGGGACCGGCAAGACGGTGACCGAGACCACCCTGGCCAAGTGGGCCGACGCGGACATAGTTATATATATAGGGTGCGGGGAGCGGGGCAACGAGATAACCGAGGTCCTCACCGAGTTCCCCAACCTCATCGACCCCAAGACGGGGGTCCCCCTCATGCAGCGCACCATCCTGGTGGCCAACACCTCGAACATGCCGGTGGCGGCGCGCGAGGCCTCCATCTACACCGGCATCACCCTGGCCGAGTATTACCGGGACATGGGGTATAACGTGGCCCTCATGGCCGACTCCACGTCCCGCTGGGGCGAGGCCCTGCGCGAGGTCTCCGGCCGCCTGGAGGAGATGCCCGGCGAAGAGGGGTACCCCGCCTACCTGGCCACCCGCCTGGCCGACTTCTACGAGCGCTGCGGGAGGGCGGTGTGCCTGGGGAGCGACGACCGGGTGGGTTCCATAACCGCCATAGGGGCGGTGTCCCCGCCGGGCGGCGACTTCTCAGAGCCCATGACCCAGAACTCCCTGCGCATCACCGGTGCCTTCTGGGCCCTGGACACCTCCCTGGCCTACCGCCGGCATTTCCCGGCCATCTCCTGGACCAAGAGCTACACCCTGTATTTGGACCAGATACAGGACTGGTACGCCAAGAACGTGGCCGAGGACTGGAGGGCCCTGCGGGACAAGGCCATGAGCCTCCTGCAGAAGGAGGTGGAACTGCAGGAGATCGTGCAGCTGGTGGGGCCGGACGCCCTTCCGGATTTCGCCAAGGCGGTCCTGGAGACCACCCGCATGCTGCGCGAGGACTTCCTGCAGCAGTTCGCCTTCTCGGACGTGGACGCCTTCTGCTCCCTGCGCAAGCAGTACCTTATGCTCAAGGTCATCCTCACCTATTACGACTGCCTGGAGGAGGTGCTGGTGCAAGGGGTGCCGCTGCGCCAGGCCACGGAGCACCCCATCAAGAACGAGATCGCGCGCATGAAGGAGATCCCCTCCGAGGAGGCGGAGGAGAAGCTGACCGACCTCCTGGAGAGGGTGCAGCGGGAGCTGCGCTCCCTGGGAGAGTGGTAGGGGGCCGCTGCGGGTCCGAGGGATGTGAAGGAAAAGAAGAGGCAACCGACGGAAACGGGTGATAGAGAATGGCTGACGGAAGAGCTTTCCTGGCGACCACCGAATACCGGACGGTGGGGGAAGTTGCCGGCCCCCTGCTCTTCGTGAGCAAGGTGAAGGGCGCCGCCTACAACGAGATGGTGGAGATACACTCCGCCGACGGTTCAGTGAAGTACGGGCAGGTCATCGAGCTGCACGGGGAGCTGGCCGTGGTCCAGGTCTTCGGGCCCACCGCGGGACTGGACGTGGAGCGCACCAAGGTGCGCTTCAGCGGCGAGGTGGCCAAGATGCCCTGCACGGTGAACCTCCTGGGGCGCATCCTCAACGGCATGGGCCAGCCCATAGACGGTGGCCCGGAGGTCTTCCCCGAGGAGGAGCGGGAGGTCACCGGTTCCCCCATCAACCCCTGGAGCCGCGAGGAGCCCCGCGACTTCATCCAGACGGGCATCTCGGCCATCGACGGGCTGAACACCCTGGTGCGCGGACAGAAACTCCCCATCTTCTCGGGAGCGGGGTTGCCCGGCAATGAGCTGGCCGCGGCCATCGTGCGCAACGCCAAGATCCTGGGAGGCGAGGAGTTCGCCATCGTCTTCGCCGCCATGGGCATCACCCGCCGTGAGGCGGCTTTCTTCCAGGAGAGCTTCGCCCGCTCCGGGGCCCTGGAACGGGTGGTCTTCTTCCTCAACCTGGCCGACGACCCCACCGTGGAACGGCTGCTCACCCCGCGCTGTGCCCTGACGGTGGCCGAGTTCCTGGCCTTCGAGCACGACATGCAGGTGCTGGTCATTCTCACCGACATGACCAACTACTGCGAGGCCCTGCGCGAGATATCCACCGCCCGCGAGGAGGTGCCGGGACGCCGCGGCTATCCCGGGTACATGTACACCGACCTGGCCTCCATCTACGAGCGGGCGGGCCGTATCAAGGGCAAACCGGGATCGGTGACCCAGGTGCCCATCCTGACCATGCCCGACGACGACATCACCCACCCCATCCCGGACCTGACGGGGTACATAACCGAGGGCCAGATCGTCCTCTCCCGCCAGCTGCACCGCAAGGGCATCTTCCCGCCCATCGACGTGCTCCCCTGCCTCTCCCGGCTCATGAACCTGGGCATCGGGGAGGGCAGGACGCGCGGCGACCACCGGGGCCTCGCCGACCAACTCTACGCCTTCTACGCCGAGGGCGTGGACCTCAGGCGCCTGGTGGCCATCGTTGGTGAGGAGGCCCTCACGGACATGGACCGCCTGGCCCTCAAGTTCGCCGACGCCTTCGAGCAGAACTACCTGGACCAGAAGGACGAGAACCGGGAGCTGGAGCAGACCCTGGAGCTGGGCTGGAAGCTGGTGAGCATGATGCCCAAGGAGGCTATCAAGCGCATCAAGACCGAGTACATAGAGAAGTACTACAACCCGGAGTCCGCCCAGGAGTTCACGGCCTCGGAGAGCTGAGGCCGCGGGACGGAGCGCAGGTGCCGGAAGGAGAGGTGAAGTGGAGCAGGTCCACCCCACGCGGAGCGAACTCCTCAAGCGCAGGGCCAACCGCTCCCTCGCCGAGCAGGGCATGAACCTGCTCAAGAAGAAGCGCGACGCCCTGCTGCAGGAGTTCATGCCCATCATCGACGAGACCATGCGCCTCTCCCTGCGCCTGGAGAGGGTGACCGCCGACGCCCAGTACGACCTGGCCATGGCCAAGGCCAAGGACGGGGGCCCGGCCGTGAGGTCGGCCTCCTTCGCCTCCCAGGGTGAGGTGCTGGTGGACATCACCGGTACCCACGTCATGGGGGTGCCCATCCCGGTCATCCGCAAGGGCCAGAGCACCATGCGCAACGCCCTGAAGCGGGGCTACGCCGTGACCGGCGTTTCCGGGCGGGTAGACTCGGCGGCGGAGAAGTTCGAGGAGATAATCGACGTCATCATCGAGAGCGCGGACATCGAGACCCGCCTGCGCCGGCTGGGCGAGGAGCTGCGCAAGACCAACCGGCGGGTGAACGCCCTGGAGAACATCGTCATCCCCGACTTCGACGAGCAGATAAAGTTCATCGAGATGAGCCTCGAGGAGCGCATGCGCGAGGACATCTTCCGCCTCAAGAAGGTGAAGAAGTCCCTGGTACGCAAGGAGGAGGCGCGCCTGGAACGCCTCCGCTCCGGCTGAACCCCGCTTTTGTTTTCATCCTTCCTGATCGGTTTGCTTCACGGGGATGAGCTCCTTTCCGTCCCCGCGCCCGGGTTGCGGGAGGGAGGTGACCACCCGGATAATGGTTAAGACCGCATTGATGTGCGCTGGAGGAGGGGAGAGGGACGGAATGGGCGCTGGAGAGGAAAGGTTCGTCATCGTCGGGGGAAAGCCCCTGCGCGGTGAGGTCAGGGTGTGCGGGGCCAAGAACTCCGTGCTCAAGCTCATGGCCGCCAGCCTGCTCACCCCCGAGGAGTGCGTCATCCATAATGTCCCCCACATCACCGACATGGAGATCATGGCCGAGGTGCTGCGCCACCTGGGGGCCGAGGTGGGATGGGAGGACGACACCATTCGCGTGAGGGCCGGGGAGTTCGCCGGGCGCGAGGCCCCCTACCACCTGGTGCGCCGCATGCGGGCCTCCATCGTCGTCCTGGGTCCCCTGGTGGCCCGTTTCGGGGAGGCCAAGGTGGCCATTCCCGGGGGCTGCAACATCGGCTCGCGTAAGATCGACATGCACCTCCGGGGCCTGGCGGAGATGGGAGCGGAGATAAGCACGGAGCACGGTTATGTGTACGCGCGGGCCTCCCGCCTGCGGGGCCGGCACATCGTCCTCGATTTCCCCAGCGTGGGGGCCACGGAGAACCTCATGATGGCCGCCCTGGGGGCGGAAGGTACCACGGTCATCGAGAACGCGGCCCGCGAGCCCGAGATCCAGGACTTGGCCGCTTTCCTGGTCTCCATGGGGGCGGAGATAGGCGGTGCCGGCACACCGGTCCTGGAGGTGGAGGGAGGCGCGGAGCTCAGGGGGACGGAACACACGGTCATCGGGGACCGCATCGAGGCCGGGACCTTTGCCGTGGCCGCGGCGGTCACCGGGGGGGATCTGACCATCACCGGCGTGCGCCCCGAACACCTGGCCCTCCCCCTGGAGAAGATGCGGGCCGCCGGCGTGGAGGTCGAGGAAGGGGAGGATGACCTGCGCGTGAGGGGGGGAGGGGATTACCGGGCGGTGGACGTGGCCACCCTTCCCTTCCCGGGATTTCCCACCGACATGCAACCCCAGATCATGGTCCTTCTGAGCCTGGCCTACGGGACCTCGGTGGTCACCGAGAACGTCTTCGAGAGCCGCTTCATGTTCGTCGACGAGCTCAACCGCATGGGCTGCGACATCACCATCGAGGGGCACCACGCCATCGTGCGGGGAGGGAGAAAGCTGAGCGGGACCGAGGTCTGCGCCACCGACCTGCGCGCCGGGGCGGCTCTGGTGCTGGCCGGGCTGGCCGCCGAGGGGGAGACACAAGTTTTGGACATACACCATATCGACCGCGGGTACCAGAGGCTGGAGGAAAAACTTTCCAAACTGGGAGCGGAGATCAGGAGGGTGACGGGGGACTGACTCTGCGGCCCGACCCACGGCCTCGTGAATGAATTCCCCATGCTCCCCGTCTATCCCCGGCCGGTAGGAATGGGTGTTAAGGCAGGCTGTCATCCATCGAGTGGGAGCGGCAGATGGTAGGATATGCCAATTTTCAAGGGTCGGGAGCGCTTCGCGATCCTTACGGATGTCGGCTCCATTTCTCGGCGCATGAGATCGACGACGCTCGCGGGGATGGATGCGCCGCGGGAAGCGTGGGGATGGGCGCCGCTTCGGGGCCCGGCGAGGTAAGTTTTCACGCCTCCTGGCCGATAAAATCATGAACGGTTCGGGTAGGGACCGGGGAGCAGAGGGGCTGGGGACCGGGCCGTCGGTCAGAAGGCATCCGCCCGTGGAGGAGGGAGGCAAGACTTGAAGGCGGAACGGAGCTGGCGTGGTAGAGTGACCAGGGCGGCAGCTTTCCTGTTGGTCATCATTCTCGTGGCGGCGGGGCTCGCGCTGCCCGTGTCCGGAGGCGGGCGGGTTTCCGCCGGGAGCCCGGTCGCGGGAAAGGGCGGAGAGACCCTCCCGGCGGCCAAAGCGGCCCTCCTCAAGGACCTGAACCCCCATCGTTATCCGGCCGGTTCCTACCTCCCCGGGGAGGTGGCGGTGGAGCTCTCCGACCCGACCCTCTTCAACGCCTCCCGCCTCTTGGGTGCCTTCTCCTCCCTCCTGGGGGAGGACCCGGCGGAGGTCCTCAGCCGGATAGCCGCCCAGCCCGTCCGCCGTGTGCTGCGCCTGCGCCTCCGTGCCGGGTTGGGAGAACTGGAAGCGTGCCGCAGGCTGCTCTCCTCGTCTCTGGTAAGGACCGCCGAGCCCAACCTGGTCTTCCGGGCCGCGGTCACCACCCCTAACGACCCCCGGTATCCCCAGCAGTGGAACCTCTGGGACGCCTACGGGGTGAACGCCGATGCCGCCTGGGACCTGCAAAGGGGCTCGTCTTCCCTCACCCTGGCGGTCATCGACACGGGCATCGACTTCTCCCACTCCGACCTTGCCGGCCGCATCCTCTCCAACGGCTACGATTACGTGAACGGCGATCCCTATCCCGCCGACGACGACGGCCACGGGACCATGGTCGCGGGCATCGCCTGTGCCAACGGGAACAACCTCCGGGGCATCGCCGGCATCGACTGGTACGCCGGCATCATGCCCGTCAAGGCCCTCAACAGACAGGGCCAGGGCAGCCTGGACGCGGTGGTCAACTCCGTGTACCATGCCGCCAACCACGGCGCCTCGGTGATCAACATGAGCTTCACCTCCTCCACCTATTCCAAGATGCTGCAGGACGCCGTGGAATATGCCCACGCCCTGGGCTGCGTGATGGCCGCGGCGGCGGGGAACGAGGGTACCACCCTGGTCGACTACCCGGCGGGCCTCACCTACGTCATCGGGGTGGGTTCCGTGGGCCAGGACGGGAAGCGTTCCTATTTCTCCAACCACAACGGCAGCGTGGACCTGGTGGCTCCGGGTGAAGGGATATGGGGAACCGACCTCGGGGACAGCTATTCCAGGGGAAGCGGCACCTCCGAGGCCACCCCCCACGTGTCCGCCGCGGCCCTCCTGGTGCTGGCGGAGTACCCCGGCTCCACGCCCGAGGAGGTCTGGAGGCGCTTGCGCGACGGGGCGAGGGACCTGGGGACGCCGGGGTACGACGAGGAATACGGATGGGGGCTCCTGGACCTCTTCGCCTCCCTGCGGGTCCCGCTGGTGTCCGTCACCTCACCCGAGGACTATTCTTACCCGGCCTCCGGGAAGGTGTCCGCCGACGCCTCCTCCGCCAACGTGGCCATCAAGTACCTGGAGCTCTGGGTGGACGGCGAGCTGGAGGAGACCTACACCCTACCCACCGCTTCTTATTCCGTTTCCCACACCTTCTCCTCCTGGGACCTCTCCGGGATGCGGGAGGGGACCCACGAGGTCAGCGTTAAAGCCGTGGACGGGGGCGGGACGGTGAGCGGGGAGCACTCGGTGACCGTCTTCCGCAACACCACCCAGCCTCAGCCGGCCTACGACTGGTACCTCGCCGAGGGGTGCACGGCCTTCGGCTTCGAGGAATACGTGCTGGTGCAGAACCCCAACCCCAGCCCGGTGGACGTGGAGGTGACCTTCATGCGCTCCGACGGCCCCACCCCGCCTTACACCTTCCCTATGGCCGCCCACTCCCGCCTCACGGTGAACGTCAACGCCCTCGTGCCGGGGAGCGAGGCCTCCACCAAGGTGCACGCCACGGGCCCGGTGGTGGCGGAGCGGGCCATGTACTGGGGTGGGAGGACCGACGGACACGCCTCCACCGGGGCCAGCGCGGCGTTTTACGACTGGTACCTCGCCGAGGGGTGCACGGCCTTCGGCTTCGAGGAATACGTGCTGGTGCAGAACCCCAACCCCAGCCCGGTGGACGTGGAGGTGACCTTCATGCGCTCCGACGGCCCCACCCCGCCTTACACCTTCCCTATGGCCGCCCACTCCCGCCTCACGGTGAACGTCAACGCCCTCGTGCCGGGGAGCGAGGTCTCCACCAAGGTGCACGCCACGGGCCCGGTGGTGGCGGAGCGGGCCATGTACTGGGGAGGGAGGGACGGAGGGCACGGGGCGTTGGGAGTCCCCTCTTCCTCCATCTCCTGGTACCTGGCGGAGGGCTGCACGGCCTTCGGGTTCGAGGAGTTCGTGCTCATCCAGAATCCCAACCCGGACGCCGCCGCGGTGATCCTCGATTTCAGGCTCCAGAACGGGACGGGGGCGCGGAGGACAGTCTCCGTGGAACCCGGGGCGAGGAAGACGGTCAACGTGGCCGACGTGGTGCCCGGGAACGACGTCTCCGTGTTTGTGAGGAGCGACGTGCCGGTGGTGGCGGAGCGGGCCATGTACTGGCCCTGCGAGTCACGCTCCCGGGCGGGGGGGCATGCCAGTCCCGGTTCCCTCACCGCCGCTGGGACCTGGTACCTGGCCGAGGGGTCCACGGCCCACGGTTTCGAGGAGTACGTGCTCCTCTACAACGCCTCCGGGGATCTGGCACATGCCGTGGTCACCTTCATGCGCACCGACGGGACCACCAGGGACCACCCGGTGACCATCCCCGCCGGAGCTCGTTACACGGTATCCGCCAATGATGTTGATCCCGGACGGGACGCATCCGTGCGCGTGTCCTCGAGCCTACCTCTTGTGGTGGAGCGGGCCATGTACTGGTCGAGCAGGGAAGGGGGCACAGCTGCCGTGGGTGCCCTGCAGCCGTGAAACGACTGAGGGAGCGGGGAGCGGTCACGAGCGGCCGGGAGAACATGAGTGACACCGTATCTTTCCCGTACGGGGGCTTTTCTCTCCCGGAGGGGTTAGAGAAAGGGAGCGCGCCACCTCGGATACGGCAACCCTAAGCGACCCGTATGTTACGGTTTTGTTACAGCTTTGTAAAAAAGATGCAAAAAAAGGGCTTGGCATATTGCTTTGAGCTTCATATAATTTAGCCATTCTTATATACTATCGCCGAAGGAATCAAAAGGATCGAAGAAAAAAGACCTCGGGCTGCAGAGGAATCGATTAAACCAGAGGCGAAGTAAACTAGGGCATGAGCGGCCTCTCGAAGGCAGTTGAACTTGTGTTCGAAATCCCAATGAGGCCGGCGGGAGGAATCCTCGGCGGGTAAGGGTGAACGGGGAGAGTCGAGCGGGAGCGGGTGAGAGGGTAGAGGGCTAGGCTGAAGACGGAAGCGAGGCCGGGATGCTCAGGGCTTCAGTCCAGAAGGCGATCAATCAGCTGGTGATCATCGTTCTGGTGGGTACCATCGCCGTCGGTGCCCTCGCCCTTATCCCCTCCCGGAACCCCGCCGGCCCCCTCCTCGGGAAGGTCCTATCCAGTAAAAGTAACCTTTCCGGCCTTTTGGCCAATCTGGACCCGGTTAAGCTGGCAGAGGCCCTCCGGGAGAACCCCAACATGATGAGCGACCTCTTCGCCGAGCTGGGGGAGGAGGGTGCCAAGCTCATTGCCCAGGCGGTCAACGAGAACCAGGAGTTCGTGGCCGCCCTCCTCTCGGAGCTGGACCCGGCGACCCTGGCCGCGGCCCTGAACGACCCCCGCTCCCAGGATTTCACCCTGGCCCTCATGGATTACCTGGACCCCGAGGCCATCGCCTCGGTGGTCAACGCGAGCGGGGATTTCGTCACCGCCCTGGTGGGCTATCTGGACCCCAAGGTGGTCGCGGATGCGGTCAACGCCAACGGGGAATTCCTCACCGCCTCCACCGCGGCAATGGACCCCGCCGTGCTGGCCCAGGCGGTCAACGAGAACGGCGCCTTCGTCACCGCGCTCATAGGTTACCTGGACCCGGCGGTGCTGGCCGGGGCCATGAACGCCAACCCGACCCTGGTGTCCAGCCTCATGGGCTACCTGGACACCGCGGTGGTCGCGGAGGTGGTGAACGCCAACGGAAGCTTCGTCTCCGGGCTCCTACAACACCTCGACCCGCGGGTCCTGACCGCGGGTATGAACGCCCGGTCGACTTTTATATCCCGACTCATGGCCCATCTCAACCCGGCCACCATCGCCTCCGTGCTCAACGCCAACTCCGACTCCACGGCGGATCTTTTAGGCTATCTTTCCGACGACCTGCTCTTGAACGTGCTGGCGGTAACCGCCCACGACGCGGCCTGGATGAACCGCCTACTGGCCGCTCTGGACCCCGCCGTGCTGGCGGCGGCGGCCAACAATTCCTCGCCCTTCACCTCCGGGCTCCTCAAGGCCCTCGACCCGGCCTGGGTGGCGGGCATCGCCAACGCCCACCCGGATTTCGTCTTCCAGGTGATGGACGCAATATCTCCCGAACTGGTGGCCACCATGCTCAACAACGGCACTCTGCTCACCAAGGTGCTCCCGTTGATTGACACGGCGGCCATAGGGGCGGCCCTCGGCGAGCACACAGACCTCGTGACCCGGCTGCTGCCCCTCCTGGATCCGGCGCTGGCGGAGATCACAAACGAGGCTCTCAAGACCAACCCGGCACTGGTGCGGGCGGTACTCTCCAACCTGGATGGGGCGCAGATCGCCTATGCCCTGGCCCAGGCGCCCTCCTTCCTCACCGGTGTGGTGGAGGGGATAGCCCCGGGGACCGTGGCGGCCATGCTCCAGGGCTCCAACCAGAACCCCGACCTGATGATCAACCTGACCAATGCCCTGGACGCGTCGTCCATTGCCCATGCCCTGGACCTCTCGGGAACCTTCGTGCCCACCCTGCTGGCCATCCTGCCCAACAACGTGGCCCAGGCGGCGGCGCAGGCCCTGAACGCCAACCCGGCCCTCCTGGATACCGTGCTCTCTACGGCGGACCCCCAGGTGCTGGCGGGCATACTCAATTCCGGCGCCGCGGACGCCCTCATCGCCGGGCTCATACCCCTTTTGAACGAGGGCATCGCCCAGGCGGCGGCAGAGGGGATCAATGCCGACGCCGCCCAGCCCACCGCCCAGTCCATGATCAAGTCCCTGATCCTGGCCACGGACGCGGAGATACTGGCTGCGGCCATAAACGAGAACCCCGATTTCGTGGCCGGCGTGCTGGCCAACCTGGACGCGGCCGCGGCCCAAGCGGTGGCAGAGGGCATGAACGCCAACCCGGACACGGCGCGCACCGTAGCCCGTTACCTCAACGGGACCACCAGCAAGCGCATAGCGGAGGCCCTTAACCTCAACCCGGGAATCATCAGGCCCCTGGTGGAGAACCTGGCTCCCGAGGTGGGAATGGCCATCGCGGAAGGGCTCAACCAAAACACCAGCGATCTGAGCCTGCAGCTCATGGCCAACCTCAACCAGGCGGTAGGGGTGGAGCTGGCGGCGGGCCTCAACGCCAACCCGGAGCTCATGGAGCAGCTGGTCCCCAACCTCAACGGTTTTGTAGGAAAAGAGGTGGCCGCGGGGCTCAACGAGAACTCCCTCAACCTCAGCCCCTCCTTCCTCGAGACCATGCTCTCCGCCACCACCGCCGATTTCGCTCAGGTGATAGTGGATGTGATGAACACTCCGCCCTACAACATGGACGGCTTCCTGACGCAGCTCATCCTGAACCTCAACGCGGACACAGCCAGGGCGGCCGCACAGGGCCTCAACTCCAATCCTACCCTGGTGGAGTATCTCCTGCGTAACCTGGACGGGGCGGCCACCGCGCAGCAGATGAACGCCAATGCCGACTGGACCATCGCCCTGCTGCAGAACCTGGACCCCCAAGCGCTGGCGGATGCCGTCAACGGCGCCCTGTCCACGGCGGGTGGACGGGCCTTCGTTACCGAGCTGCTGCAGAACCTGGACGGGGCCATCGTGGGCCGGGCCCAGAGCCAGAACCCGCAACTGACCGAGGAACTCCTGAAGCGGGCCGGAGGTTGGGACCCGGACGGCCCGGGGCCGAAGACGCCCATCCATCTAGGTACCACCCTGAAGGACCTCCTGAAGGACGCCCATGCCGGCGATGCGGGGGGCTTCCTCACCGGCCTGATGACCGCCCTGGACCCGGACGTGATGATCAGAGTCATCAACAATTCGGCAGGGATAAAGAACTCCAAAGGCGACTTGAACGACCCGGCCAACCATGGGCCGTATTACGGGGATCCAAGATTGAAATATTCCCCCTTCACCTTCCTGGACGTGACCTGGTTCAAGGTATGGTTGAGGTCGGATCTCCTGGGGACGGAAACGGCCGGATGGAGCAAGATCGAGGGCGACGCTGAGCGGGCCGACTGGTGAGGCGGAAGCGGCGGAGGGGAGTAAAAGTGCTGTTGCGCAAACCGGTTCAGGTAGTGGTAAACCTGGCGGTGATCCTCCTCCTGGTGGGACTGATCGTTGGAGGAGTGGTCATGCTCCTCCCGGTTAAAGGTCCCATGGGTACCATGCTGGGAAAGATGGCCTCCCAGCGCCAGACCCTGGCCGGCATCATCGAGGGTCTTGACCCGTATGAGGTGGCCAGGGCCATCAACGAGAACCCCGAGTTTCTGGCCGCCCTCCTGGCCGAGCTTGAGAACCCGGAGAACCAGCAGGCCACGGCCAAGGCCATCAACGAGCACCCCGACTTCCTGGTGGCCCTGGTCTCGGAGCTGGACCCCAAGCCGGTGGCCATGGCGGTGAACGCCAACGGGGAACTCATCTCCGGCATGCTCCCGCTCCTGGACGTCCAGGTCCTGGCGGACACCGTGAACCGGAGCGCGGACTTCACCGCTTCCCTCCTCCCGGAGCTCGACCCCGAGGTCATCTCCCGGGTGGTCAACGAGAACGGTCCCTTCCTCACCGTTCTGGTCTCTTACCTTGATCCGGCAGTGGTGGCCGCCTCCATGAACGCCAACCCGGGGTTCACCTCCCAGCTCCTCTCCCATCTTGACGCAGCGGTCATCGCCTCGGCGGTGAACGCCAACGGGAGCTGGATCTCCGCCCTTCTCTCCATGCTCGATCCCGCTCCCACCGCCCAGGCCATCAACGGCAACCCGACCTTCGTCTCCAACCTCATGCGCAACCTCAACCCCCGGGTCATCGCCTCGGCGGTGAACGCCAACCGCTCCTTTCTGGTGGGCATGATGCGCTACATGGACCCCCAGGGCCTCATCAACGCCATCAACCAGAACAAGTCCTTCCTCATCGGGGTGGTAAACCGCATGGACCCGAGGGCCTCGGCCAAGATCGCCTCCGATCAGAAGGTACTCACCCGTATCCTCGGGCTCCTCAACCCGGCGCCCATCGCCGCGGCCTTGAACGCCAACGCCGGTTTCCTCAAGGCGGTGATGAACGGTCTTGACCCCAAGGGTATGGCGGCCGCCCTGAACGGCACCGGTGACAACGTGGCGGCGATCATCTCCTACCTGCGTGACGACTACATAACCTACCTGGCCAATGACGAGGATTTCCTTAACCAGGTGATCCCCCTCATCGACCAGTCGGCACTTGCCGGGGCCCTGAACGCCAACGCCGGTTTCGTAGCCGCTCTGGTGGCCGACCTTCCCGCCTCCCTGGGAGGGGCGGCCGCGCTGGGCCTGAACCTGGCGCCGGATTTCATCGAGCGCATGATCGCCTCATCCGACCCCGCTTTCCTGGCCGGGGTGCTGGACAGCGCCGGGAACTTCATGACCGCGCTCCTGGCCAACCTGGACCCGGTGGTGGCCCAGGCGGCGGCACAGGGGGTGAACAGCAACCCGTCACTGGTGGACGCGGCGATCTCCAATCTGGACGTGGACGGACTCCTGGACATCCTGGAGGCCACTACCGGCTTCACCGAGGAGCTCTCCGCCCACCTATCTCCTTTGGCGGCGGCGGGTATCGCCATCGGTTTGAACAACAACATGGATTTCCTGGCCACCCTGATCGGGGAACTGGACGCCCACGGCCTGGCCACCCTGCTCTCCCTGCATCCGGACACCACGCGGGAGCTCTCGTCCTACCTGGATTCCCGTTTCGCCGGAGCGGTGGCGGGCGGTCTTAACGGAGGGGGCACCTTCATTTCCCAGCTCATCTCCTATCTGGATCCGGCGGTCATCGCCCAGGCCCTGGACGTCAACCCCGCCGTGACCAGGGATCTCATCGCCAACCTGGACGGCGATCTGGGAGCGGCCGTGGCGGAGGCCATAAACGATGATCCCTCCTTCCTGGTGGAGGTCCTGGCCAACCTCAATTCCGCCGCCGGCCAGGCCATGGCCGAGGGGACCAACCTGAACACCAGCGGGTTCCTGGAGAACCTGCTCGCCAACCTCGATCAGGGCGTGGCCGCTGCGGCGGGGCAGGCCATAGGCTATGGTGACCCCATGTTCCTGGTCCAACTGGTGGGCAACCTCAAGGCGGACACGGGGATAAGGATGGCCCAGGCATCCAACGCCAACCCGGGCCTCATGCAGGTGATCATGGAGAACCTGGCCCCGGAAACGGCGCGGGCACTGGCCGAGGGCCTGAACCTCAGCGCCACGCAGAATCCGGGGTTCCTCACCAACGTCATCGCCAACCTCGATGCGTCCACCGGGGCCGCCGTGGGACGTGGCCTCAACGCCATGGCCGCCGCCGGGACGGCCTCGGCCCTCTACGTCACCCTGGCCGGCTCGGAGGCGCACACCGTGCAGGCCATCGCCGACGCCCTGGAGGGCAACACCGCCTTCCTGGACGCCATGATAAAGAACCTTGATGCCGCCTCGCTTGCGGCGGGGGTCAACGCAGGCATAGATGCCGCCTCGGGGCCGGTGCCCGGACAGGCCCCGGGATATTTCCTGCGCAACCTCCTGGCCAACCTGGACGCCGCCGTGCTGGACCGGGTTACCGATGAGGCGGGCATGGGCCTGGCCAAGGCTCTCCTAGGCCGGAACCCCAACCCCAGCCTCCTGCGCGGAGACCTTGTGGCCAACGCCCTGGAGGGTGGGCTTGGGAGTCTGGTGGCGGGGATACTATCCGAGCTGGATGCCTACGAGACCTTGCAGACCATGGATGCCGCCATGCCTTACTCGAAACAATTCATGATCGACATGATGGCCACCAATCCGGACCTGGCGGTGGTGCTGGGCGACGCCATAACCAACAGCGTGAATACGGGTGGAGGTCTTTTCCACCACCTGGGGATCGGGGTGCGAATGAGGCTCGTTATCTTGTTTATCCCGGCGGATGTAAAAGGCTGGGGATATATTACCGGCGCGGCGGGAGGAGTCTGGTGACGGGCGGGTGATGGTGTCATGTTCCTGGTGAAGAAGCCCGTGCAGCTGGTGGTCAACTGGGCCGTGGTGGTCCTCCTGGTGGCCTTCCTGGCCCTGGGGGCGGCGATGGTCCTACCCTCCCGGAGCCCCCTCGGCCCGCTCCTGGGCAAGATGGCCTCCGACGTCGACCTCCTCTCCAACATGCTCAAGTACACCGAGCCGAAGGCGGTGGCCGAGGCCCTTAACGAGAACCCGGAGTTCGTCTCCCAGCTCCTCAAGGCCATGGTGGAGGAGGGGACGGTGGCGGTCATCGCCCAGGTGGTCAACGAAAACCCGGACTTCCTCTCCGCGGTCATGCCCTACCTGGACCCGGAGGCCGTGGCCTACGTCGTGAACACCATAGGGGACTTCCTTGTGGGGTTGCTGGACTACCTGGACCCGCAGGTGGTGGCCCGGGCGGTGAACGAGAACGGCGGGTTCCTGGCCGAGTTGCTTGGCTATCTCGATGCGGAAGCGCTTAACGCGGGCATCAACCAGAACGGCCCCTTCCTCTCCGCGGTGATGTCCTTCCTGGACCCGGCGGTGGTGGCCGGCATCATCAACCAGAACGGCCCCTTCCTCACAGCTCTCATGGGGCTCCTGGACCCGGCGGGCACGGCCAGGGTGGTCAACGAGAACGGGGCCTTCCTCTCCGCCTTGGTCTCCTATCTCGACCCCGCGGTCATCGCCCAGGTGGTCAACGAGAACGGGGACATGCTGGCCGCCTCCCTGGACTATATAAATCCGGCGGTGGTGGCCGGCATCATCAACCAGAACGGCCCCTTCCTGGCCTCGGTGATGCGCTATCTAAACCCGGCCGTCCTGGCCGGCGCCCTCAACGCCAACGTCTCCTCCGCGGTGCGGATTGTGCGCTCCATATCTCCGGAGTACCTGGCGGATATACTCAATTCCAGCACCATGCTCACGGCGGCGGCACCCTACATGCAGCCCGTGCCCGTGGCCCGAGCCCTCATGTCGGCCACCGATTTCGTCCACGACCTTATGAACTACCTGGACCCGGCGGTGGTGGCGGACCTCATCAATTCCTCCATCGACCTGGTGAAGAGGTCCACCGATTACGTCGACCCCGGGTTCGTGGCCGACCTCATATCCAACACGGCCATGCTCTCCCGGGTTCTGGGGCTCCTGGACGTGAACGTGCTGGCCAACGTGGCCAACGCCAACCCGGGCATGACCGCCGACCTCCTGCCCTTGCTGGCGCCGGATGTGGGGGCGGGCCTTGCGGCAGGCATTGGGGCCAACCCGGCCCTCATCGTGGAGGCCCTGAAGGCGCTGGATCCGGCCATCGTGACCAACGCCCTCAACGCCCATCCGGAGATCTCCGAGGAACTCTCCAGGCTCCTGCCGCCCTCCCTGGGGGTACCCGTGGCTCAGGGTCTCAACCAGAACCCGAAGTTCATCGGGGCACTCCTGGCTGCCCTGGATCCTGCGCCGGTGGCGGCGGCCCTATCCGCGCATACCGATTTCCTGTACGACCTGCTCTCAGGCATATCGCCTCCGGTGGCCGCGGCCATGGTGGAAGGGTCCAACCGCAACCCCGGTTTTCTGTCCTCCTTGATCTCCCACCTTGACCCGGCGACCGTGGCCGGGGCGGTGAACGCCAACCCGGATTTCCTGCGCACCCTTCTCACCGACCTGCAGGGGAGCCTGGGTACGGCAGCGGCCCAAGGCATGACGCAGGATTTCCTCTCCGCCCTCATCGGGGGCCTCGATCCCGCGGTCATCGCCCAAGCGGTTAACGCCAACCCGGATTTCCTGCGCGGTTTCCTGGCCAACGCCAGCAGCCTGACCGCCGAATACCTTGCCCGCGGGATAAACGCACACGTGGCCACCCATCCGCTGGGACAGGATCTCATATCTGTCCTGGTGACCAACCTGAGCGAGGAGACCGCGGCAGCGCTGGCTCAGGGCATCAACCAGAATGTGGCTGGCAATCCCGCCGACAACTTCCTCACCGGCCTTCTGGCCAATACCACCGGAGCGGTAGGAGTGGCCATGGCACAGGGATTGAACAATAACCCATCCTTCATCCGGGTGCTCATCTCCAACATAGCGCCAGAGGTCGGGGTTGCCGCAGCCTACGCTGTCAACTACTCCTGCCAGCGTGCCCAGTTGGACCCCCAGTACCAATTCCTGCGCAAACTGCTGGCCAACCTGGGTCCCGCGGTGGCCCAGGCATCGGCCGATGGCCTGAGGCTCAACCAGGACCGGGAGGGACTGGTATCCGCCCTTATAACCAACCTCAACGCCGGCCTGGTGGCCCCGCTTATCGCCGCGGCGGTGAACGCCAACGCCGCTTCCCAGACCATGATCCAGGCGGTGGTCTCTCAGCTCGACGCCACCACAGCCCAGACCATCGCCCTGGCTCTAAATGCCAATCCGGACATGACCTCGGTGCTGCTGCAGTCCCTGGACCCGGCTGTGGTGGCCGGGCTGCTCAACGGAAACGCGCCTTTCCTCTCCGCCCTCATCTCCAACCTGGACGGCTCGGTCATCGCCCAAGCGGTCAACGCAGAGTACGCCATGCATCCTGGCAGCTCTCTCCTGGAAAGGCTCCTGCCCCTCATGAACGGTGCCGACCTGGCGGAGCTGCTCAACGATTACGGTTACCAGTTCCTGGTGGATCTTCTGGCCAACCTGGACGGGGCAGCAGTGGCCTCGGCCCTGAACACCTCGGCCGGGGAAGCCTTCCTCACCGAGCTGCTGGCGTTCATGGACCCCGATTTCGTTGTGGACCTGATCAAGGCGGAACCTGACTGGCCAAACGGAGGGGCCGTAAAGGAGCTGGTGGTTCGCATATTCGTATACAGGACGGAATTGATACCTCTTCCTCTTGGTCCGTCACGTTATCGGGTGACCGATGCCGGGATTTTCATTCCTCCCAACTGGCCTCCGTACCCGTGAGATTTTCACGTCGCGACGCGTGACCCCACGAGTTCCTCGGCGATGAGGCACCGACCTTTCGCTCCCTTTTAAGAGAGCGATCGGGATATATATCATGGCCACAGATACCTCCGCTTATCCAAGAGCATCAGACCGTTCCTCTCCTTACCGGACGATCGACGAGAACCTCCTCGACCTCTTTGCCGATAGCCACGTCACGCCGAGCGTCGTACCGACTACCAGCCTTTCGCCATCGATGTCCGGCGGCCGCTAAAACCCATGGAAAATGATGGTAAGAGAATGACTGTTGCTGGAGCGACGCTCCGTTCAATCACCAACCTAAGAATTCCTCCTCGGTGAAAAACCCAGGAACCCGGTTTAGGGATGATGCCATTGGCCTATATCCTAAAATCCTCGCGCTGCAAGCCCTCCGGGTTTATCAGAAAACGAACCTGTTATAATTATCATATGAAAGGTGAACTCTCCCTCTTTATTACCACCGCTTCGGGGCTCTTGAGCCTGGCCATAGGCATCTTCGTCCTCTTCAAGGGTCGCCGCCAGCTGGTGAACATCCTCTTCTTCGGCATGACCGCCTTTCTCGCCCTATGGGCCATGGGTGACGGCATGACCATCTCCTCATCGTCTCTCCAGGCCAAGATCTTTTGGACCCGTTTCCAGGGATTGGGAGAGTTGCCCCTGGTACCCACTTACCTCCTCCTGGCTCTCTATTTCCCACGTACCAGGAGTTTCATGCGGGACTGGAAAAAAGCGGCATCCATCATCTCTCTCCTCTACGCGCCGTTCATCTTGGCCCTCGTTTTTCTCTACTGCACGGGGATAATATATTCGGAGTACTTCCCGGGGACCAACATCCACGGTCTGGAGGTCGCTCGTACGCCCTATTTCTGGTTCCTCACCGTTCTGGGTTTTTCCCAGGTGATATTGGGCATCATCCTCAACTTGCGTGAGAGCCGGCGGAGCGATTCCCTGCATCGCCGGAGGGGCCTCATGTTCCTGGCCTTTGCTCCCTTCCCCATGCTGGCCGCCAATCTGGTGCAGAACCTTAAGTGGAATGAGAGCGTGACCACCCCCCAAGCCAGCCTGCTCTTCGTGGGGTTGCTGGGCTACGGGATCCTGCGCCACGGGCTCTTCCTCGATTTCCGCTCTGCAACGAGAAGAGCTCTGGCCCATGCTCTAGCCCTTGCCATCGACCTCGCCCTATGTGTGCTCCTGCTCTCCATGTTGAGGTATGGGCTGAAGATGAGGTTCTCTTGGAACGGGGTGATTCTCTTCCTGGTATGCGCGGCCCCGTTGTTCATCGCCTACCCGGCGGAGGTGGCTTGGGCAAACAGGTTGCTGTCGCGTCGCCTCTACCGCCGGGAAAGCCGTATGGGCACCGTCTTGGAGGGATTGAGCCGGTCCATTCGTACGGTGAGGGACCCCTACACGCTGGCGGCGGACGTGACCGGGATGGTACGCGAATCCCTGGACCTGGCTTCTTGCGCCCTCATGATTCGGGAGGACGGCGGAGAGAGGTACCGGGTCATCGGGTTCGCTTCCCATCCCGGTCGTGTGGCCCACGAGCACAGGGGGGTGGTGGAATCTGGGATGTTCATGCAGGCCTGGAGCGAGTCCTACACCTTCGAAACCACGAGCGGTGACTTTTCCAGTTATTGGCAGGTAGGTAAGCGCCTCGAGCGCGGCGGATGTCGGCTCGAATACTTGCATCTTGGAGTGTTGCGCATTCACCAGGGGGGAGGTGTGGTTAAGGAGTCCCTCTGGAGGGAGAGAGAGGAAGGGGAGGCCATATCCCTTCCTCTGGAGGTTGGGGGCGAGAGGGTAGGGCTTCTCTGGCTGGGAGGAAAGATGGACGGCTCGCCCTTCAGGGTTGAGGAGCTGGATCAGCTTGTAGCCCTGTCCACCCAAGTGGCCGTAGCCCTCCTCAACGCGCGCCTTATGCAGGAGATCATGGACCGCAGCCGACAGTTACGGGAGCTGGCGCACAAGGTCTCATCCGCTCAAGAAGAGGAGAGGATACGCATCTCCAGGGAGCTGCATGACGGATTGGCCATCTTCTTCCTGGATATCCTCTACGGCCTTGATGTGCTGGAGAGGGACGTCGAGGAAAGCGCTGGTCTTTCCTTCCATTTGGAGGACATAAGGAATCAAGCCCGGCAGGGCTTGAAGGAGCTGCGACGACTCATATCCGACCTACGACCCTCGTCGCTTGAGGTGCTCGGTTTGAGGGACTCTCTGGCTTCCTACCTAGATAGATTCGGCGCCGAGAACGGCCTGGAAGTGAGGTTCGAATGCCGGGGATCCCTCCAGGGGCTGGACGCGCTCTCGGAGATGACACTCTTCCGTGTGGCCCAGGAGGCGCTGGCCAACGTGGCCAAACATGCTCGGGCCAGGAGCGTTCGGCTGTCCTTGAAGGAGGAGAACGGCCAGGTTCAGCTCGAGGTCGAGGACGACGGGACGGGCTTCGCGCTGGAGGACGTGATGACGAGGAGATACACAAAGTCCTGCCTGGGCTTGAAAAGCATGGAGGAGCGCGCCGAGCTGGCCGGCGGACGGCTGACCGTAGACGCCGAACCGGGGAAAGGGACCAGGGTCAGGCTACGCGTCCCCAAGACGGCGGGACGCCCGGCATGAGGAGGTGGGCGTGGAGGAGGAGATCCGGCTGGCGGTGGTCGACGACCACCTCATCGTGCGCATGGGGATCAACAATCTCCTCAAAGGGAGCATCGGAATATACATGGTGGGCGAGGCGGACTGCGGCAGGGCGGCCCTCGAGTTGGCGCGCACCGCACGTCCCGATGTCATGCTCCTGGACGTCAAGCTGCCGGACATGAGCGGGATAGAGGTGATCCGCCGTCTCAAGTCCGATCCGGAGACCTCGGACATCCAGATAGTGGTGCTCACCGTCTACGACGATATCGAGATAGCCTCGGAAGCCATCCGGGCCGGAGCCATGGGTTACATCCTCAAGGACCTCTCCCGGGAGGAGCTTCTGAACGCCATACGCCATGCCTACAAGGGTATGCCCCTGGTCTCCGACAGCGTGGCCCGGAAGCTGGTGAGCACCCTCTTCCGCACCGACACCCTACCGGGGGCACAGCAGGAGGCGGTGGAGAAAGCGGCGGAAGGGGAAGAGCCCGAACTTACGGAGAGGGAATACGAAGTCCTCAGGTTAGTGGCCAAGGGTTACAGCAACAAGGCGGTGGCCCGCGAGCTCTCCATCAGCCTGAGCACCGTGAAGACACACCTCCGCCATATATTCACCAAGCTCGGCGTGGAGGACCGTGCCCAGCTGATCATCAAGGCCATCAAGGAGGGCATCATCTAAACCCGGCATGAAGCGGGGGCGAAATCCGCTCCCGCGTTTATGGGGACGATCCCTACGCCTGCCGTCGTTGTCGCCCGGGGGATGCGTCCTCTTCGGCCTTCGGCACTCCTGCGTCAAGCGGACTGGTCGAGTATAGGCGGTCTTTTAAGGAGGCCGACGTGCATGGATCGTCCGGAGGGTCAGAGAGGGCCTGGGGACTCATTTTCGACCGCGCCTGACATCACCTATGGGCGCTGGGCAGGGTTGAATTGCGGGAGCAGGTGAGGGAACGTTGAACTCCCCGTTTTGTTCGGGTTCATAAAAACGGAATCCAAGTCAGTGGTCCCTTGCGCAGGATGCCGCTTTGGCCGGCATCGAGAACGAGAGGAACGCCGTCCTCCTGGGGTGAGGGAAAGGTCGTAGGGGGGCTCGGGCTCAAGTGAGGTCCGGGGTCTCTGTTGGCATCAGCCTCTTCGCCTTCTCTTATCTTATAAGGGTGGCTGGTGAGGTTCTTGATGTGCCTCAATCCGGCCGGGAAGACGTGAAACGGCTTGCCCGAATGTGGAGCTGCTCTTGCTCAGGTTGAGGGTCACGGTGCCCAGATCCGGAAACGCGTGCGCAGGCGCGGAGACACGGTGGGCAGGCCTGAAAACACGGTGCCCAGGTCCGGAGACAAGGTGCCTGAGAACAGACACATGTGGACAAAGGGGAGAGGAGGTGTTATATTATGCCAATCTCGCATCGATGGCTTCAAAAAAGAGGCTTCGACCTTTATCACCGTTAATTGGCTTTCGTTCTTTATCCATAAAAGGGCGCGGGGTCGGAGATGTCGAACGTCGGGGGATGGGATGAAGGGGAGCTCGCTTCCCTGCAGAGAATAAAGTCCGAGATAACCGATTTCTTCGTCGCCAACCCCTTCCTCCTGGTGAGTGAGGACTGGTTGGCCTCCCTCATATGCAGGCCCGCCCACTTGGTGGAGGTGGGGGTGCGCGAATTGATCGCCGAGGGTGTCCTGAAGAAGCGCGACCGGCATTTCCTGCTGGGCCTGTCCGAGGGGGGCATGGCGCACCCTGATGAGCAGAGGCTGCCGAAAAAGGGCGGAAACGCAACCCCCTGAACCTCGTTGGGCATGTCCTCATGCCTTTCGGCTTACCTGCAGCCAGCTTCTGGTCCAATATCGAAGACCGACTTTCATAAACACATCTCCCCTGGATTCGATGAATGCCGGTGGCTTCGCTTCCTCTGGGGAATATCAACGAATACTTATAGCCAGGATTTCTGTGGGACATGATGCTCTATCGTCTCAGATGGCGCTTTTCGGCTGAAAAAGTAGAGTGACCACCCTGTCATCCTGACAAAGCAAGCAAATCTAAAAGGTAGAACGGTACGATCTCTCTTGCTGTGGGGTATTTCAATTATTGTTGATTGTGATAATCATTGTTAAAATATTCAAAATAAATGATGTCCACCAGAGACGGACAGCTCTTCCGAGAAGGATAGATGCCGGAGGCTCAAGCCCGTTTCCTCTCGCTGGCACCTCCTGGTGAGGGGATGGATGAGGCGGCCGGTAAAAGGTTTTCCTTGGCATACCGATAAAGTACGAAGGCATCGGAGGCTCGGGAGTCCCTCATCCCGGCCCGGGCATGGGCTCTCGTCCCGGCCGGAGATGCTGATTTTCGGATACGGAGAAGGTGGCCGGTAGATGCGGTGCCGCTGGTTTGCGGTCCGGAAGGGACTACGGGATGGCGGAGGCTCGGGAGTCCCTCATCCCGGCCCGGGCATGGGCTCTCGTCCCGGCCGGAGATGCTGATTTTCGGATACGGAGAAGGTGGCCGGTAGATGCGGTGCCGCTGGTTTGCGGTCCGGAAGGGACTACGGGATGGCGGAGGCTCGGGAGTCCCTCATCCCGGCCCGGGCATGGGCTCTCGTCCCGGCCGGAGATGCTGATTTTCGGATACGGAGAAGGTGGCCGGTAGATGCGGTGCCGCTGGTTTGCGGTCCGGAAGGGACTACGGGATGGCGGAGGCTCGGGAGGTCTTTTCCGAACGGCCGGAGAATGGAGATAATGGCGGCGAAAAGCCAGGTGGTCGGGGCCGGGAAATTGCCCATGGGGATTAATAAGGCAAATGGGCGGGAAAGGGGAAGACCGGCTCCGGACTAACCGTGATCTGGGGAGGGAAGATGATACGCGGTTATCGGGTCACCTTGGCCCTGGCGGCTGGGCTCCTTCTGGCCGTCCTGGGAGCGGCGCCCACGCCTGGGCCCGGCGGCGCTCCCGCAGCGGCAGGCGGGGGAAACATCACCTTCATCGGGTACGGGAAGGGCCATGGCGTGGGTATGTGCATGGCCGGCGTCTATTACCGCGCCCTTCGGGGGGAGGAATACCATAACATAATCCGCGCCTATTACACCGGTGTAGGCTTCTCTCGCGTCAGCGATGATACCGTCATCCGGGTCAAGTGCCGCGACGGCGTGGTCCGCCCTTATACACTGCGGGAATATCTTTACCGCCTCCAGGAGGAGCCGGATACCTGGCCGGCGCAGGGCCTGCGCGTGCTGGTGGTGGCCGCGCGCACCTACGTCCTCTCCTGCATAGCCCGGGGCAAGCATGCCGCGGACGGTTACGACATATGCCCCTACGGCAGTTGCTGCCAGGCCTTTAACGAGCAGATCGACCCTGCCACCCGGCCCAACATCGTAGCCGCGGTCAACGCCACCGCGGGGGAGATAATCACTTACAACGGCCAGCCCATCATCGCCGCCTACGACACCTGCTGCGGAGGATACACCGCCGGGCCGGAGGAGGCCTGGGGTGGGAGCCCCGTGCCCTACCTTAGACCGGTCCCGGACGATGCCTGCGCCCCGGACGAGGATCACGACTGGAGAGTCACCATGTCCTGGGAGGAGCTGCAGAACCGCCTCAACTCGCGCTCGGAGACGGCGGTGGGAATCCTCTACGGTGTGGAGGTCGTCTCCCGCTGGACCTCGGGCCGGGTCAAGGAGATACGCGTCTTCGGGAGCGGGGGCAGCAAGACGGTCTCCGGAAGGCTCTTCGCCTCCATAGTGGGCCTGCAGACCCATTTCTTCTACATAGCCTCCCAGAACTTCGACGAGTACCTGCTGCTCCAGAATCCGGGCGAAGAGAGCGCGGAATGCCTGGTGACCTACATGTTGAGCGGCGGAGGGACACTCCAGGAGGAGTGCATCGTGGAGCCGCACAGTAGGCTCACCCTGAAGGTCAACGAGCGGGTGCAGAACGCGGAGGTGTCCGTGAAGGTCACCTCCAACGTCCCGGTGGTGGCGGAAAGGGCCATGTATTTCGATTTCCTGGGCATCGGGCGAAAAGGCGGTCACGCTTCCCTGGGGCTCACCGAACCGCGCTCCCGGTGGTATTTCGCGGAGGGGTTCACGGCGGGTGCTTTCGACACCTTCTTCCTGGTGCAGAACCCCGATTCCACCAGCCCCGCCCATCTCACCGTCTCCTTCCTGGGACAGGGTGGGGAGGTGGATCAGCTCTACTACACCGTGGCACCTTCCTCCCGCATGACCATCTGGATGGACCAGGAGCCCGGCCTCGACCAGGGCGAGTTCACGGCGGAGCTGGAGAGCGACGTCCCCGTGGTGGCCGAACGGGCCGTCTACTTCGGATACCGGGACCTGGCAGGAGGAAGCGTGGCCGAGGGAGCACCGGATCCGCATACCAGGTGGTACTTCGCCGAGGGATACACCGGCGGGGCCTTCGATTCATGGATCCTCCTTGCCAATCCCAACCCTGACGCGGTGACCGCTAGGCTTACCTTCTTCCTCCCCGATGGGTCCACGCGGGAGAGGGAGGTGTCGCTGGCCCCGAGGAGCAGGACCACGATAAGCGTGGACGCCCTGGAAGGCATGGAGAACCGGGAGTTCTCCGCCCTGGTGGAGGCGGGCGCTCCGGTGGTGGCCGAGCGGGCCATGTACTTCAACTACCGGGGAAGAAGAGGGGGGCACGATTCCATGGGGATCAGGGAGCTCTCCAGGACGTGGTACTTCGCCGAGGGTTATACCGGCGGCGACTTTGACACCTGGCTCCTCCTGGCCAACCCCAACCAGGGAGCGGTGAAGGCCACCCTGACCTTCATGCGCGTGGACGGAAGCCGGGTGGAGAGGGAGGTGGAACTGCCGCCGCGTTCCCGGCTGACGGTGCACGTGGATGAGATACCAGGCTTAGAGGATTCCGAGTTTTCTATCCGCGTGACGGCTCTCGGGGAGATAGCCGCTGAGCGGGCCATGTATTTCTCCTACCAGGGAAGGGACGGGGGGAGCTGTTCGCAGGGGGCAGCAGGTCCCGCCCTGGAATGGTATTTCGCCGAGGGTTACACCGGGAGTTGAGGCACGAACACCTCTTCCGGGATCCGGGACCTTGCGGCCGGTGGCTTGAAAATCACCAGTCATGGGAGATCCACTCTCCTCCTCCCCGAGGGACCTTATCTTGTCGAGGTCATGCACACGGAAACGGACTCCCTCGCAAGCGGAGACCATTTCCTTCCACTGGCGTGCGAAAAGCGCGCTGATTTCTAGCCTGAAGAAGACTTGGCAAGGCAGAGGTCATGAACCTCGCAGGGATACTGCGGTCGTTCTTCCATCATTGTCAGGATTTTTCCGACAGCGTCTGGATTTCGCCGCTGTACATCATAGAAGTGGGGTCCTGACTCGCAGATTGGCAATGAACACGCAGCCTCATATCTACCGACCGGGGATCGAGGGGAGAACAGGGTTCGTCGGGTTGGAGAGACCAAAGCTCTGCCATGTTCTCGGAACTTCCTCACAAAGGAAGCGAAGGCGAAGGGCCGGCTTCCTCCCCCGGCATTGCAGGCCAGGGCGGAAAGGTCTTCGCGGCCACCGTCTGCTGCGCCTATCTCGAGATCTCCTCCCCCCAGCAGTGCCGAGCAAGGGTGGAAGACCATGCCGGTCGGCGACTCAAACATCCTCCCCTGTGGCCTTGAGGTGGGTTCTTGTCGGGGCGTCAAGAGTAAGGTCATGAGGGGATCCTTTGCCGCTTCGACAGGGTGGGAGTAAGGCGCCTTCCGGCACCCGAAATGCACAGATGAAGGATATGGCGTGCCCTGCCCAAATTCGACCTTTACCCCATGTCGTATAATCTTCCTGTATGTGGAGCCTGTTTGCAGGTTTGGTCGTCGAGGGGAGGAAAGGATGTTCAGGATAACGGCGATAACGGCGCGCGAGGTGCTCGATTCACGCGGAAATCCCACGGTGGAGGCGGAAGTGCTCCTGGAGGGGGGCGCGAGGGGAAGGGCCATCGTGCCCTCCGGGGCCTCGACGGGGGCCTTCGAGGCCCTGGAGCTTCGTGACGGTGATGGGAGATACGCGGGGAAGGGTGTCCTCAAAGCGGTGAACAACGTCCGCGAGGCCATAGCCCCCCGCCTCGTGGGAGCGGACGCCTCGCGGCAGTGGGATATCGACAGGGCTCTCCTGGAGCTCGACGGGAGCGAGGACAAGTCCGTGCTGGGGGCCAACGCCATCCTCTCCGTCTCCATGGCCTGCGCCGCCGCATGCGCCGAGGCCCTGGGCATGCCCCTCTTCCGCTACCTGGGAGGGGTCTCGGCAAGGGTCCTCCCCGTCCCCATGATGAACATCCTCAACGGGGGAAAGCATGCCGACAACAACGTGGACATCCAGGAGTTCATGATCCTTCCCTGGGGCATGGAGAGCTTCGCCGAGGCCCTGCGTGCCGGGTCGGAGGTCTACCACGCCCTGCGCGGCGTGCTGAAGAGGATGGGCCTGCGAACCGGAGTGGGCGACGAGGGCGGCTTCGCCCCCGATTTGAAGGACAACCGGGCGGCACTGGAGGCCATCACCGAGGCCATAGAGGCTGCGGGATACCGGCCGGGGGAGGAGGTGGCCCTAGCCCTGGACGTGGCGGCGACGGAACTCTTCGAGAACGGCAGATACCGCTTCTCCGGAGAGGGCAAGGAGTTCGAGCCCGGGGAACTGGTTGAATACTACGGGAATTTGATGGATGAATTTCCCATAGTGTTGCTGGAGGACGGCATGGCCGAGGAGGACTGGGAGGGCTGGGCGCAGCTCACCTCTCGCCTGGGGGAGAGGGTGAGGCTGGTGGGGGACGACGTCTTCGTTACCAACCCGAAGCGGCTGCGGAGGGGCATGGAGGAAGGGGTGGCCAACGCCATCCTCATCAAGCTGAATCAGATCGGGACTCTCAGCGAGACGCTGGAGGTCATGCGCCTGGCCGGCGAAGCGGGATACCTGTGCGTGGTCTCCCACCGCTCCGGTGAGACCGAGGACACCACCATCGCCGACCTGGCGGTGGCCACCAACTGCGGCCTGATAAAGACGGGAGCCCCGGCACGGACGGACCGGGTATGCAAGTACAACCGCCTCCTGCGCATCGAGGAGATGCTGGGGGAAGGGGCCATCTACGCCGGGAAGGGAGCCCTCCGCCGCTGAACGCCGTCGGGTATTGATCTGGAAAAGATTCCCATCAAATCACGGCACAGGCGGGAGCCGCTCTTTGCAGGGGAGGCACGGCACCCGCACTTGCGTATCCCGCCCGAGCCTCTCGCGCCGAGGTGGAGAACGGGGTCGCGGAAGGGAGAGCGGTGGGAAGCGCCTTGTGGCTGTTTCCGGGGATGGCCGTCGGGTTTTCCGGTATCTCGTCAGCGGGACCACAGACGATAATCCGGCGCACGCTGCCGGAAGGGCGGACCGGTCGATGGATATGGACAAGGAGCGGGATACAACAGGCGATAGTCGGTAGGCCAGCGGCGAGGGACAAGGGTCGGAGGACGAAGGATACCGGGGACAGGAAGCGGGGGTCAAGGAGGATTGAGGAAGGTAAAAGGGGAGAGGATAAGGAACAAAGAATGGAAGACGGAGGATAAGATACGAAGGGCCGGGCGGGAGGACAAGGCATAAAGCATAAAGATTAATAAAACACAAGGCACAAGGCACAAGACACAAGGCATAAGGCATAAGGCATAAGGGATAAAGGATAAAGGGTAAAGGGTAATAGGTAAAAGGAAAAAGGAAAAAGGAAAAAGGAAAAAGGTAAAAGGTAAAAGGTAAAAGGTAAAAGGTAAAAGGACTGGGCTCAGGGGCGAAGAGCGGGGGAGGTGGCGAGATCTCCAGGCGATTCCTGACCATCATTCTCGTCATGCTGGCCTCCTGCTTCATCCTGGTGGGGCTGAGCTATTATCTACTGAACCTCTTCTCGGCGATGGTGGCGGCCCCACGTACACCGGTTGAGGAGAGGGAGGGCCGGGGCGAGCTCCTCCTCCCTGTCGACGGGGAGCTTATCTGGATGGAGGCCTCCATGGACGGGCGATACCTGGCGGCCGTGGTCCGTGGGGGGGAGCCCACCGGCGAGCTCCTGGTACTGGACCTGGAGGAAGGGTGCCGGGAAGTATGGAGGAGGAAGGTCCGGGGGGACCGTGCGCACTGGGCGGGACACGGGATGTTCCTGGTCTTCGAGGACGGCGGGGACATCCTGGCCCTGAACCTCGAACACCAACCTCCGGAAGTGGTCGAGGTGGCGGCGGGACCGGGATACGACGAAGACCCCCTGCCCTCTCCCGACGGCAGGCGGGTCCTTTACAAGTCCACCGCCGGGAAGGGCGGGGGAGAGGAGTTCATGGTGGCGCGTCTTGATGAAAGCGAGGAGCCGTTGGCGCTCGGTCCGGGTGAGGAACCCGCGGCCTGGGACCCCACGAGCACGTGCCTTGTCTGCGTGGTTCCGACGGACGGTTCGGTGGCCGGGGAAGGTGCGAAGACAATGTTCCAGGAAGCGGACGTCCGCAGCGGGGCCTGGGTGGACCGCTACGTTTGCGCAGAGGAGGCGCGCTACCTCTGGTGGCCGGAAACCGGCGCTTTCCTCTACGTAGCCCCGTATACCCGTGGCGGGGAGACGCGAGCCGTGTGGTTCGAGGTGAGGCCGTCGGGGGAGGAGAAGAAGAGGTTTTCCACGGACGGGCTGGAGGCGGGCTTCTCTTCGCGGCTCTTTAGCCCGGAAAGAGGGGGAACGCGCCTGGCCTACCCGGGGCTCAAAGGCCTGGAGATACTGGACATCCGCCGCGGGGTCATCGTGCGTTATCCTCAGGCGGCGGCTCCCGGTGTGCCGCTGGCTTGGAGGGAGGATGCGGATGAGATATTGTGGTGGGAGGCCGGCGGAATCTATCGACTGAGCCTGGATTGACGCGCTCGGCGGTCTTTGTCGCGGCGGACATCACAGGGAGGACGGGGCGTCCTGGGTTGCTGCCCTGTCCACCGTCTCCGCTCCCGGCGGGTCCGTGGATATGGGGCGGCCACAGGCGCGGTTCTCAAGTATCTTGCCCCGGCTCGTCGCCCCTTGCGGTGAGCGCGGGCGGGAGCCGTCCATATAGTGACTGCGGTGGAGGGTTTACGCTGGTCAACCCCTCATCCACGAGGTGGAGAGCATGAGGCGGGAGTACAAGACCAAGATAGTGGTCACCGTTGGCCCGGCTTGCCGGGACGTGGAGACTCTCATGCGTATGATGGAGGCGGGTATGGACGCGGCGCGCCTCAACGCCTCCCATGCCGACCATGAGGTCCTCAGGGAGGAGGTCCTGGCGGTGAGGGAGGCCTCGCGGATGGCAGGGAAAGATGTGGCCGTCATCCTGGACCTCCAGGGGCCCAAGCTGCGCATAGGCGATTTTGGAGAGGGGTCGGTCGTCCTCCGGGAGGGGGGGACCTTCCGGCTCACCACCCGTACCCGGCCGGGTGATGAGGAGGGCGTGAGCGTGGGTCTCCCCTGGCTCCCGTCGGCGCTCAAACCCGGGGATGCCATCCTCCTCGACGATGGGGCCATCGTGCTGCGGGTGGAGGAGGTGGCCGGCGAGGAGGTCGCCTGCCGGGTCCTCAAGGGGGGCATCTTGAGCTCCCGCAAAGGGATGAACGTTCCGGGCGTGGAGCTACCCCTCCCATCTCTCACCGAGAAGGACCTCTACGACCTGCGCCTTGGCCTTGAGCTCGGGGTTGACTGGGTGGCCCTCTCCTTCGTGCGTTCCGCGAAGGACGTGGAGGCCTTGCGCCGCGCTTTGGGGGACCTGGGCGGTGAGCTACCGGTAGTGGCCAAGATAGAGAAGAGGGAGGCGGTGGAGAACCTGGAGGAGATCGTGGACGCCGCCGACGGGGTGATGGTGGCCCGCGGCGACCTCGGCGTGGAGATGCCCCTCGAGGACGTCCCCCTCCTGCAAAAGCGCATAATAAGGGCTGCCGCGCGACATGGAAAACCCTCCATAACCGCCACCCAGATGCTGCAGAGCATGATCGATTCTCCCACCCCCACCCGCGCCGAGGTCACCGATGTGGCCAACGCGGTCTTTGACGGCACCGACGCGGTGATGCTCTCCGGGGAGACGGCGGTGGGCAAGCATCCACTCCGCGCGGTGGAGACCATGATGCGCATCGTGGGCAAAGCGGAGGAGGAGCTGCCCTACGGCGCGTGGCTTCAGGAGCGGCGGGGCTGGATAGGCTCCGGCACGGTGGAGGCGGTGTGCATGGCCGCCTGCGAGCTGGCCCTCCAGGTGGGTGCCGCGGTCATCGTCGCCCCTACGGAGTCCGGTTTCACCGCCCGCCAGATGAGCCGTTTCCGCCCCCGCCAGCCCATCCTCGCCCCCACTCCCGACATCCGGGTGGCCCGCCGCCTGGCCCTCTACTGGGGCGTTCAACCCCGCCTTCTGGAGGTCAAGGGAAGCGTGGAGGAGGTCTTCGCCGCGGCGAGGGCCCTGGCACGCCGTGAGGGGTACACGGAGGCGGGGGAGGCGGTGGTCATCACCGCCGGGCTGAAGTACGGGGGAGCCGAGGCCCTGCCCACCACCAACACCATAAGCTGCGTGACAGAGGTCGAATGAGCCCCGGCCCGGGAAAAGCGCGCCGTCATCCCTGGAGCCGCCATCCCGGAAGGTCTCGAGCGCGCCCTTACATCCGTTACGAGAGGCCCGATGGAAGAGGGGAAAACGCGGGGTATAAGGTCCGGGCGAGGGCCGCGATCTCGTCTCGCCCCGCTCGGCGTGCGGGTTGTTAACGGGAGCCGGGTGCGGCGAGACAAACCCACAATCCTATACAAAATCCCACGCTTGAAGATGAAGGGCCCCATTACATCTCACGGAGAGGGGCAAGAACCGTCGGATTCCTCTCCCGTATAGCAACCCGAGGAAGGAAGGGCAAGATTTGACCCGGGGTGCTTGCCCTCACTCCCTCAAGATGATTCCGTGTTCGATCGTCAAACAGGCTTTACGCCAGAGAGGCGACACGAAGGTAGCGTATAAAGATTTGTGTCTGGACTCTTAGAAAGGCAATAGATAGCCTTCCTCTTGTAAGGAGAGCAACCAAACAAGGAGGAAGGCTATGGCTAAACTCGATAAACATGTCTCAAGGGAAATG